>JBCBYE010000019.1:0-16396 GCA_039816075.1 Pseudomonadota bacterium
GGTCCGCCATCAGGCGCTGCAGGCGGGCGACGAGTTCGGTCAGCTGCTCCGCCTCCGGGTCCGGCGGGGCGGGCGGGCGTTGGTCGGCGCGGGCGGCGACGATGGCCTCCGCCTCCGCCTGGCTGGGTCGGTCGGGGACGGTGGAGGCGATCTCCGCCTTGCGGGCGGCCAGCGGCCGATCCGGCGCGCCGGGCGTGCCGAGCGCCACATAGGCGCCCGCGCCGCCGCCTGCGACCAGCAGGACAAGCGCGGCCGACAGCGCCTGGCCGGCGCGGCGGGGGCCGGGCGCGGCGCCTTCGACCCGGTCGGCCTCGTCGGCCGCGGCGATGAGGCGGCGCGAGATCTCGGCCCGCGCGCCGGCGGCCTCTCCCTCGGTCAGCACGCCGCGCTCCACGTCCCGGTCGAGGCTGGCGAGCTGATCGCGGAACACCTGAAGGTCATGCGCCGCCCGCGGCGCCGCCTGGCCGCGCCCGCCCAGCAGCGGACGCGCCATGGCGAGCGTGACGAGCGCGGCGATGGCGACGGCGGCGATCAGAAAGACAATCATCAGGCGGGGTCTCGGGCGGCAACGCGGCTTGGGTCTTCGGGCGGGGCCTCGGGCCTAGCCCCGGGGCGGGGCTTCGGCGCGGCGAGGGTGGGGGCCGGCATCCGTCCGGCGCGCGCGGACCCTAGCGAGGCGCGGCTTCGGCGTCCATCGACGGGGGCGTGACCGGCGGGCGCAGGGGCGCGGGGCCCGCTGCGCGGCCGGATCGACGCGTCGGCGTCGCGCGGTGTCGCATCCTCCCGTCCGGACGGCGCTTTTCGGCGCGGGGCGACCGGCCGCGCCGCGCTATGGGATCGCTCGGACCTTCCCGGGGGACGACGGCCGCGCCCCCTTGCGCCCCGCCGCCGCCGCGGGTCAGGGTCCGTTTCGCGGCGAAACCCGAACCGGGGGCGAGAGGGCTTGAAGCGATATTCCGCATTCGCGATCGCGCGCGAGGCGCGCGGCTGGCACCAGGGGTGGGAACGGGCCTGGCGCTCGCCCGAGCCGCAGGCCGAGTACGACGTGGTCGTCGTAGGGGCCGGCGGGCACGGCCTCGCCACGGCCTACTACCTCGCCAAGACCCATGGGGTGACGCGCGTCGCGGTGCTGGAGAAGGGCTGGCTGGGCGGCGGCAACACCGGGCGCAACACCACCATCATCCGCTCCAACTACCTGCGCGAGCCGTCCTCGGCCATCTACGAGCTGTCGCGCGGGCTTTATGAAACGCTGAGCCAGGACCTGAACTTCAACATCATGTTCAGTCCGCGCGGCGTGATGATGCTGTGCCAGACCGAGCATGAGCTGCGCGCCATGAAGCGCACCGAAAGCGCCAATCGCGCCGCCGGGATCGATACGGAACTGGTCTCCCCCGCGCAGGTCAAACGGATCTGCCCGATCCTGGAGACGCGCGGCCCGCGGTTTCCGGTGCTCGGCGGGCTCTGGCAGCCGCGGGGCGGCACGGCGCGCCATGACGCGGTGGCCTGGGGCTATGCCCGCGCCGCCTCGGACCTGGGCGTCGACGTGATCCAGAACTGCGAGGTCACCGGCATCGACCGCGACGCGGACGGCGTGACGGGGGTGCAGACCTCCCGCGGGGCGATCCGCACGAAAAAGCTGTGCATCGTGGTGGCGGGCCATTCGGGCGTGATGGCCGAGATGGCCGGCTTCCGCCTGCCGGTCGAAAGCGTGGCGCTGCAGGCGCTGGTGTCGGAGCCGATCAAGCCGGTCATGGACATCGTGGTCATGGCCAACACCGTGCACGGCTACATGAGCCAGTCGGACAAGGGCGAGCTGGTGATCGGCGGCGGCGCGGACGGGTTCAACAACTACACGCAGCGCGGGTCGTTCCAGCATATCGAGGAGACGGTGCGCGCGCTGACGGAGACGTTCCCGATCATCTCCCGCCTCAGGATGTTGCGGCAATGGGGCGGGATCGTCGACATGACGGGCGATCGTTCGCCGATCATCTCCAAGACCCCGGTGCCGGGCGTCTTCATCAACTGCGGCTGGGGCACGGGCGGGTTCAAGGCGATCCCCGGCTCCGGCTGGGCGACGGCGGCGCTGGTGGCGAAGGGCGAGGACCCGGTGGCGGGACCGTTCTCGCTCGACCGGTTCCGCGAGGGGCGGATGATCGACGAGAGCGTCGCCGCGGCGGTGGCGCATTGAACGGGTGGGCATGTTCGCGCCCCGACGCGCCCGCGGCCGTCGGGCGCGTCGGGGCGACGTTTGGCTCGGCCCTGACGGCGCGGCCTGGTCCTGTCCAAGACGGTCTTCCGACGGTTGCGTCGGCGCCGTCTCGCCCCGGACTTGATCCGGGGCCTCCTGCCTCGCCGCTGGCGGGCCGCCCGCCGGTCGCGGGCGGGGGCGGCCTCTGGCGGCCCCGGATCATGTCGGGGGCGTGACGGCGCCGAGCCTGTTGCGACGGGCGACCGTCGACGGCAGGCTCAATCTTCGAAGGGTTCGTCGTCCCAGGCGTCGGGGTCTTCTTCCCACGCCTCTTCGTCGGCCAGCTCCGCCGCGCGGGCATGGGCGGCGCGGAAGGCCTCGCGCGCCGCGTCGAAGGCGAGGTCGGGCAGGCCGGCCTCGGCCCAGGCCTCTCCCGGCGCCAGGCGACGCGACAAGGCGAGCTCCGCCGCGCGGGCCGCGGCATGCGCCTGCGCCGCCGTGGCGGGCAGCGGGGCGCCGTCGAAAGGACGAAGCGCGTCGAGGGGCATCGGCTTTCTCCCGTTTCGTTCCCTACTTGTTCTTACTCTGTTCCGCGCGCCTCGCGCAAGGGAAACCCGACATGCTGCTGCTGACCTGTCCGTGCTGCGGCGCGACCGCAGAAGAAACCGAGTTCCATCCCGGCGGCGAGGCGCATCTGGAGCGCTTCGGTCCCGGCGCCTCGGACGCTGATTTCACCGCCTACCTGTTCCAGCGCGCCAATCCCAAGGGCGTGCATTTCGAGCGCTGGCGCCACCAGTACGGCTGCGGCAAGTGGTTCCACGCGGCCCGCTGCACCGCGACGCTGGAGGTCTTCGGAACCTACGCCGCCGATGAACGGCCGCCCGAGGCGCTGCTGGCCCATATCGACGCGCGCCGGCCCGGCTGGCGCGAGGAGGCGGCCTGATGGCGCGCAGGGTCTCGACCGGCGGGCGACGCATCGACCGCGCCAAGCCGCTGGCGTTCCGCTGGAACGACACGCGCGTGACGGGCTTCGAGGGCGACACCGTCGCCTCGGCCCTGCTGGGCGCGGGCAAGGTCCTGATGGGCCGAAGCTTCAAGTATCACCGTCCCCGCGGCCCGGTGGCGGCGGGCTCCGAGGAGCCGAACGCGCTTGTGGGCCTGGGCCGCGGCGGCCGCTTCACGCCCAATCTGCGCGCCACCGTCGCGCCGGCGGCCCAGGGGCTGCAGGTCCGCTCCCAGAACCATTGGCCGAGCCTCGAGGCCGATATCGGTGAGCTGAACGCCTTCGCCGCGCCGTTCTTTCCCGCCGGCTTTTACTACAAGACCTTCATGCAGCCGCGCTGGGCCTGGAAGCATCTGTTCGAGCCGGTGATCCGCCAGGCCGCCGGCCTGGGCGCCGCGCCCAAGGACAAGGACGCCGACGCCTACGAACATTTCTACGTGGAGACCGACGTGCTGGTCGCCGGCGGCGGGGTCGCGGGCCTCGCCGCGGCGCGCGCGGCGGCGGAGGCCGGCGCGCGCGTGCTGCTGGCGGAGGCGGGACCGGCCTGGGGCGGACGCTCCGCCACGGACGGGGTGCGCATCGACGGGCAGGATGCGGCGGACTGGGTCGCGGCGCAGGTCGCCGCGCTCTCCGCCATGCCCCGCGTCACGCTGCGGCTGAACGCCGAGGCGAGCGCGGTGCATGACCACGGCTATGTCCTGATCTCCGAAAACGCCGAGGCGAACGGGGCGGAGGGGCTGCGCGAGCGCCTGTGGCGCGTGCGCGCCAAGCGCATCGTGACCGCCACCGGCGCCATCGAGCGGCCGCTCGCCTTCGCCGGCAACGACGTGCCGGGGGTGATGCTGGCCTCGGCCGTGCGCGATTATCTCGACCTCTACGGGGTCGCCGTCGGCGAGGCGGTGGCGGTCGTCACCAACAACGACGACGGCTACCGCACCGCGCTGGCGCTGCACGCCGCCGGGGTGGCGGTGCCGGCGATCCTGGACGCCCGCAGCGCGCCCGACGGCCCCCTGCCGGCCGAGGCGGCGGCGGCGGGCCTGCGCATCCTGCCGGGGCAGGGCGTGGTCAAGGTCCACGGGCGCAAGCGCGTGACCGGCATCGACCGAGGCTCCGTGCTGAAGGACGGCGCCGGCTTTCAGCATCTGCGGTGCGACGCGGTGGCCATGAGCGGCGGCTGGTCGCCGGTGGTGCACCTGTGGAGCCATTGCGGCGGCAAGCTGACCTGGGACGAGGGCGCCGCCCATTTCCGCCCGGACGCCGCCCGACCGCCCCTGGGCCGGGACGGGCAGGGCTTCGTCGTCGCCGCCGGCGCCGCGAACGGCCGCCTGCTCGCCCCCGCGACGCTGGAGGACGCGCACCGGGCCGGCGCCCGCGCCGCGGCCGAGGCCGGGGCCACCGGCGATCCGGGCGCCGCCCCCGCGGCGGAGGCGCCGGCCGAGGCGTCGCTGTCGCCGATCTGGAAGATGCCGGCCCAGATGGGCCCGAAACTGGCCGCCAAGGCCTTCCTCGATTTCCAGAACGACGTGAAGGTCGCGGATGTGGAGCTGGCGGCCCGCGAAGGCTATGAGAGCGTCGAGCACGCCAAACGCTACACCACGCTGGGCATGGCCACGGATCAGGGCAAGCTGAGCAACATCAACGGCCTCGCCGTTCTGGCCGAGGCCCGGGGCGCGACGATCCCCGAGGTGGGCACGACAACCTTCCGCCCGCCCTTCACGCCCCAGACGCTGGGGTCGATCACCGGCGAGGCGGCGGGCCCCCTCTTCAAGCCCACGCGCAAGACCGCCATGGACGACTGGCACGAGGCCCACGGCGCCGTGTGGGAGCCCGTTGCAGACTGGCGGCGTCCCTACGTCTATCGGCGCAAGGGCGAGACCACCGAACAGGCCGTGACGCGGGAGATCCTCAACACCCGCGGTCAGGTCGGCATGCTCGACGCCTCCACCCTGGGCAAGATCGTGGTGAAGGGGCCCGATGCGGCCCGCTTCCTCGATCGCGTCTACACCAACATGATGAGCAGCCTGAAGCCGGGCCGCTGCCGCTACGGCCTCATGTGCACCGAACAGGGGTTCCTCTTCGACGACGGCGTCGTGGCGCGCGTGGCCGAGGACGAGTTCCTTTGCCACACCACAACCGGCGGGTCGGACCGGGTGCATGCCTGGCTGGAGGAGTGGCTGCAGACCGAATGGTTCGACCTGCAGGTCTTCACCGCCAACGTGACCGAGCAGTGGGCGCAGGTGGCCGTCGCCGGCCCGCAGGCGCGCGCGGTGCTGGACCGGCTCGGCGGGATGGACCTGAGCGCCGAGGCGCTGCCCTTCATGGCCTGGACCGAAGGCACGCTGGGCGGGCTGCCGGCGCGGGTCTTCCGGATCTCGTTCTCGGGCGAGCTGGGCTTCGAAGTCGCCGTCCACGCCGGGCGCGGTCGACAGCTGTGGGAAATGATCCGCGAGGCCGGCGCGCCGCTGGGCGTCATGCCCTACGGGACCGAGGCGCTGCACGTGATGCGCGCCGAAAAGGGCTTCATCATGATCGGCGACGAGACCGACGGCACGGTCACGCCCCATGACCTCGGCCTGAGCTGGGCGGTGTCCAAGAAGAAGGACGACTTCATCGGCAAGCGCGGGATGGACCGAGAGGATCTCACGCGCCCCGACCGCCTGCGCCTGGTGGGGCTGGAGACGCTGGACCCCGAGCGCGTGCTGCCCGACGGCGTGCATGCGGTGGAGGGCAGGCTGCCCGCCTATCCCGTCGTCGGCGTGCGGGATCGGACCATCGGACACGTCACTTCCACCTACCGGTCTCCGACGCTGGGCCGGTCCATCGCCCTGGCGCTGATCGAGCGGGGGCCGGAGCGGATGGGCGAGGTCCTGCGCTTTCCCCTGGCGAGCGGGCTGGCCATGAAGGCCAAGGTGGTCTCGCCCGTGTTCTACGATCCCGAAGGGGAGAAGGCGAATGGCTGAGGCCCCGCAGGTCCTGCGCGTCGAGGGGCGCGCCATGCTGACGATCCGCGCGGCGGGCGAGGCGGCGCAGGCGGTGGGCGACGCCGTGGGGGCGCCCGCGCCGGCCGTCCGGCGGATCGAGACCGCAGGGGCCCGCGCGCTGGCCTGGATGAGCCCCGACGAATGGCTGCTGACGGCCCCGGCGGGCGAGGCCGCGACGCTGGCCGCCGCCCTGGGCGAGGCGCTGTCCGGTCGTCCGCACCTGGTGGTCGACGTGTCCGATGCGCGCGCCCTGTTCCGCATCGAAGGGCCGGGCGCGCGGGAGGTGCTGGCCAAGGGCGCCCCGGCGGACCTGTCGCGCGACGCCTTCGGGCCCGGCGATTTCCGCCGCACGCGGCTGGGCCAGATCGCCTGCGCGTTCTGGATGCCGCGCGAGGACGCGTTCGAGCTGGTCTGCTTCCGCTCCGTCGCCGATCACGCGGGCCTCTGGCTGCTGAACGCCGCGCGGCCGGGAACGCTGCCCGGGGTGCTCTGAGGGGCGGACGCCGCCGCCGTTCGAGGTGGCGGCCCGGCCCGACCCAGGGCGGCCCCGGATCCCGCCCGGGACGAGACGACGCCGCCGGGCCGGCGACGGACGGCCTCGCCCCCCGGCCCGGACCCTGCGGACGTCGCCCGACGCGGATCTGCCGCGCGGACGCGCCCCGGACCTGATCCGGGGCCGCCTCCGTCAGGCCGGGCGCAGCGATTGACGTTTTGGTAACCCGCCATGCGCAGGCGGCAAACCGGCTTTCGCAATTTGTGCGGTGCACAAAGCGATACGTCTCCCTAATTGTCAGTCAGACTTATCAAGCCGGGTCGCGGGGGGGCCCTGTCCTCCGCCGGGCCGGCTGCAACGGAGACATCGCCATGACCGACCATGATGTGAAGTTTCAGGCCTCCGCTCTGACCGCGAACGAGCTGGCCGCCATCGAGCGCACCGCCCGTCGCCTGCGCGCCCAGGCGCTGCGGGACGCCTGGGTCGCGCTGACCGGCTGGTTCGGCGGCCTGACCGCCGGCGGCGCCGCGCCCAAGAGCGGCCGCACGGCCTGAGCCTCGTCGCCGCGCGGGGCCCCCGGGCTCCGCCGGCGACCCTTCATCCCGAGCGCGCGTCTCCTCCCTGGCGCGCCTCGGTCGACGGCGCCGCGTCCTCCCTCGCCGCGCCGCCAAGGCCCCCGCCGGGTCCTCCCTCCCGGCGGGGGTTTTCTTTTGTCCGGCCCCCGAAGGTCTCGCGCCGCCGCGCCGCGCCGCGCGTCAGCCCGCCCGCCGCTTGCTGCGCTTGTTGCCGCCGCGCTGGCCGGCGCGGCCGGCGGTGGAGCGGCCCTCGCGCTTGACCGCCGCCTCCGCCGCCGCATCCACCGCCGACTGGCGCGCCAACGGGTCGTCGGCGATGGCCAGGTCCACGGCCTCCAGCCGCTTGACCTCGTCGCGCAGGCGGGCGGCCTCCTCGAATTCCAGGTTTTCGGCGGCCTTCATCATGTCCTTGCGCAGCCCGTCCAGATGCGCCTGCAGGTTCGCGCCGGGCTTGGGCCCCTTGTCGACCTTGGCGGTGATGCGGCTGGCGTCGGTGTCGCCGGACCAGGTGCCCTCCAGCACGTCCTCGACGTTCTTGCGAACGGTCGTCGGCGTGATGCCGTGGGCCTCGTTGTAGGCGACCTGCTTCTCGCGCCGCCGCTCCGTCTCGCGCATCGCCCGCTCCATGGAGCCGGTGATCTTGTCGGCATACATGATGACGCGCCCGTCCACGTTGCGCGCCGCGCGGCCGATGGTCTGCACCAGCGAGGTTTCGGAGCGCAGGAACCCCTCCTTGTCCGCGTCCAGGATCGCCACGAGGGCGCATTCGGGAATGTCCAGCCCCTCGCGCAGCAGGTTGATCCCGACCAGCGCGTCGAAGGCGCCGAGGCGCAGGTCGCGGATGATCTCGATGCGCTCGATCGTGTCGATGTCGGAGTGCATGTAGCGCACGCGCACGCCCTGTTCGTGCAGATACTCCGTCAGGTCCTCGGCCATGCGCTTGGTCAGCACCGTGCACAGCACGCGCCCGCCGTTCAGCGCCACCTGCTTGACCTCGTCCAGCAGGTCGTCGACCTGGGTTTCGACGGGCCGCACCTCCACCTTCGGGTCGATCAGGCCGGTGGGGCGGATCACCTGCTCGGCGAAGACGCCGCCGGCGCGCTCCAGCTCCCACGATCCGGGCGTGGCGCTGACGAAGACCGACTGGGGGCGCATGGCGTCCCACTCCTCGAACTTCAGGGGGCGGTTGTCCATGCAGCTGGGCAGGCGGAAGCCATGCTCGGCCAGGGTGAATTTGCGCCGGTAGTCGCCCTTGTACATCGCGCCCAGCTGGGGAACCGAGACATGGCTTTCATCGGCGAAGACGATGGCGTCGTCCGGCACGTATTCGAAGAGGGTCGGCGGCGGCTCGCCCGGGCCGCGGCCGGTCAGGTAGCGGGAGTAATTCTCGATCCCGTTGCAGACGCCGGTCGCCTCCAGCATCTCCAGATCGTGGTTGGTGCGCTGCTCCAGCCGCTGCGCCTCCAGCAGCATGCCGTCCTTGACCAGCTGGTCGAGGCGCACCTGCAGCTCCGCTTTGATGCCCTTGATGGCCTGCTGCATGGTCGGGCGCGGCGTGACGTAGTGGGAGTTGGCGTAGATCCGCACTTTCTGCACGTCGGCGATGCGTTCTCCGGTCAGGGGGTCGAACTCGACGATCGATTCGAGCTCCTCGCCGAAGAAGCTGAAGCGCCAGGCGCGGTCCTCGAGATGGGCGGGCCACAGCTCCAGGCTGTCGCCGCGCACGCGAAAGGCGCCGCGGGCGAATCCCTGATCGTTGCGCTTGTACTGCTGGGCCGTCAGCTCCCGCATCACGGCGCGCTGGTCGTAGTCGTTGCCGGAGATCAGGTCCTGCGTCATGGCCCCGTAGGTTTCGACCGCCCCGATTCCGTAGATGCACGAGACGGAGGCGACGATGACCACGTCGTCGCGTTCCAGCAGCGCCCGAGTCGCCGAATGTCGCATGCGGTCGATCTGCTCGTTGATCTGCGATTCCTTGGCGATGTAAGTGTCGGACCGCGGAACATACGCCTCGGGCTGATAGTAGTCATAGTAGGAGACGAAATATTCGACGGAGTTTTCCGGGAAGAAATTCTTGAATTCTCCGTAGAGCTGCGCCGCCAACGTCTTGTTCGGCGCCAGGATGATCGCCGGGCGCTGGGTTTCTTCGATGATCTTCGCCATGGTGAAGGTCTTGCCGGTGCCGGTCGCGCCCAACAGGACCTGATCCTGCTCGCCGTCGCGGATGCCGGTCGACAGCTCCGCGATGGCCGTGGGCTGATCGCCCGCCGGCTTGAATTCGGTGTGCATCACCAGGCGTTTGCCGCCCTCGAGCTTCTCGCGTCTGCGGGGTTCGGGGACGGTGACGAGCGAATCCACGGTCATGCTTAACCCTCTCTTCACCGTTTTACCCGATGTTGCCCTTGTCGGCGGATGAAGCAACCCGCCGGCGCAACGAAGCTTCAGGACGGAGCCCTGCCGACACGGATTACGGACCTCCCCTGACATAGGTTTCCCGAGGCCGCGGCATAATGCCTTCGGCGTATCGGGAAAGATCGCCGGCCGGGCGCGGCACCACCCACCCCACCCCTCGCTCCCAAGCGTTCGGCCGGCGATCGCCTTACCTTCAGCTTCGACGCGACGCCGCGGCGGCCCTCTCGGGCGCGTCGCCGCTTCGCGTTCAGGGCATCGGCGGCAGGGCTTCGGGGCGCTTGACGCGGCCTTGCAGGGGGTTTTCCGGTCTCGGTCTCGGTCTCGGTCTCGGTCTAGGTCTCGGTCTCGGTCTCGGTCTCGGTCTCGGTCTCGGTCTAGGTCTCGGTCTCGGTCTCGGCTACGTCTACGGCTACGGCTACGGCTACGGCGTGAGTCTTTGTTTCGGTTCCGGAATCGACGGTCGCGGCGCCGGCGGCCGGGTCGGCGGCCGGGTCGGCGGCGGGTCGCGGCCCCGACGGCCCTCCCTGCGCCGGAGACTCGCCGTCGATCAAGGCGCGCCCGCAACGCTCAGACTCGCCGGCGAGGGAGTCGCGGCCGACCGCGCCCTCCAACGCGATTGCGCGGCAGGTCCCTTCGCCGGGCGCCGCGACGCGTCGGTCCGACCCGATCGGTCTCGCTCGCGCCAGGCCAGGCGTCCGCCGACATCGCGCGAATGCCGCGATGCTCCCGCCGCATCGCGCCGGCACCCGCGGCGGCGCTCCGGCGAAGCCAAGGCGCAGCCGGCTTGGCCCTTCGCATCCGCCGCGCCTCGGCGACCCCTTGTCTCGCCGAGACAACCCGCGGTCCGCCGCCACGGCGCCCCCGAGTGCCGCCGGCGTCGCCGAAACGGCGGCTCAAGGCGCATCCAACCCCCCGGAGTCGGCGAAGCGCCGCCGCCCGCCCGGGCGACGACGCTCCGCGTCATTCCAATCGAGCCGCCCGCGCCGTCCAACGGCTGGGGCCGCGAAATCGGGAAGATCGTTACGTCTCGTCCGCGTCGACCGGCCGGGCCGGTCGGCGACCGCGGCGCTTTGGCCTGCGGTCGCCCGAATGCCTAATGGCATCGACGTCCATCCGCGACGTCCTCTCGCTCGGGGCCCGGCGCTGACCGATCGCCTTCGCGCCTCAGGCCCCCTCACCCGCGCACAGATGACACCAATCGCGTTGACGATTCGTTGCGCGCAGCCGCGGGCCCTTCACGTTTCCGCAGCGCGGAACGCCGGGACCGCCCCCGCGCGGCCCTCAGCCTTTCGGCTTGGCCGTGAAGTACCAGTTCTGCGTGAAGGGCCGCAGCGCCGCGCCCAGCACGCCGTCCACCGCGTCGAGGGCCGCCACCCCGGCCGGCGTGTCGCTCAGCGCCTTGGGCAGCTTGCGCGCCTGGTTGCGCGGCAGGAAGTTGTAGCGCCCGTGCTCCAGCACCTCGAAGCCCGTCGCGTCGGCGAAGCGCCTTATGTCCGCAAGGTCGTACTTGCGATGGTGGAAGTGTTCCAGCATCCCCACCGACTTGCCGAAGGGTTCGATCCAGCCGCGCGTGTTGGGGAAGTGGAAGCACAGGAACCGCCCCCCCGGCTTCAGCACGCGGCGGATCTCGTGCATCGAGGCGACCTCGTCGCCGCCATGCTCGTAGACATGTTCCAGCACGCCGATGCTGAACACGAGGTCGAAGCTGTCGTCGTCGAAAGGCAGGCGGCTCGGCTCCCCGTCGAGGCCGGGCGTGAAATCGAAGTCCGCGCGATCCTTCAGCACCGCGGGATGCGGGAAATAGTCGTAGCCTGAGACGGTGAGGCCGCGGTTCAGCAGGTAGTAGCTGAAATGCCCCGCGCCGCAGCCCCAGTCGAGCGCGCGCATCCCCGGCGTCAGATAGGGCTCCGTCACGCGATAGACCGTCCGGTACTGCGCCACGCTCGCCGCGCATTTCCACTGAAAGATCTCTTCGCCCAGGCCGTCTTCGACGCTCTTGCGATAGAACTTCCAGAAATCGAACGGTTCCGTCTGCATGGCCTCGGGCCCCTCGTTCCGCCGGCATCGGCGTTTTGGTAGGCGCGCCGCGGCGCTGATGCAACGCGGAGGCGCCGCGCGGCGCGACCAAAAGCGTCTTGCGCGCCGCGGCCGGCGGGGGCAGCAAGGGGAACGCTTCGAACAAGGACGATCGCCATGCTCGCGCGCATCTACAAGCCTGCCAAATCCGCCATGCAGTCCGGCCAGGGCCGCGCCCAGGACTGGGTGCTGGAATTCGCGCCGGAGCAGGCCAAACGCATCGATCCCCTCATGGGCTGGACCGGCTCGGGCGACATGCGCGGCCAGGTGAAGCTGGAATTCGAGAGCAAGGCCGCCGCCATGGCCTATGCGCAAAAGCATGGCATTCCCGCGCAGGTGTTCGAGCCCAAGACCCGCAAGCCCAACGTGCGGGCGCGCGGCTACGGCTCCAACTTCGCCTATGATCGTCGCGGCGCCTGGACCCACTGACGCCGCCGGGGCGAAGGCGCCTCAGCGGGTGATCCAGCCGCCGCCCAGCACGCGCGTCCCCTCGGCCGCATAGAACACGCAGGCCTGGCCCGGCGCGACGCCGGCCTCGGGCGACAGCAGCTCCACCTCCGCCCGGTCGGGACCCGCAGGACGCAGGCGCGCCGGCGCCGAGGGGCGGGTGGAGCGCACGCGCGCCTCGATCTCCCAGCCGCCGTCGGGCGCGTCCTGGAACGCGCCGTCGCCCAGCCAGTTCACCTCCGCCAACGGCACGCGGCGCACCGCCAGCGCCTCGCGCGGGCCCACGATCACGCGGCGCGTCTCCGGCTCCAGCCGCGTGACGTAGAGCGGCTCGCCTCCGCCGATGCCCAGGCCCCGTCGCTGTCCCACCGTGTAGCGAATCACGCCCTCGTGCGCGCCGAGCACCCGGCCGTCGAGATGCACGATCTCTCCCGGCGCCGCGGCGTCGGGCCGCAGCTTTTCGATCAGCGCGGCATAGTCGCCGTCGGGCACGAAGCAGATGTCCTGGCTGTCGGGCTGGTCGGCCACGGCCAGCCCCAGCTCCGCCGCCAGGGCGCGGGTGGCGTCCTTGGACGGCAGACCGCCGAGGGGAAAGCGCAGGAAGTCCAGCTGCGCGCGCGTGGTGGCGAACAGGAAATAGCTCTGATCGCGCGCCGGATCGGCGGCGCGGTGCAGTTCCGCTCCCGCGGGGCCTTCGACGCGGCGCACGTAGTGGCCGGTGGCCAGGCAGTCGCCGTCCAGGTCGCGCGCGGTGTCCAGCAGATCGCGGAACTTCACCCGCTCGTTGCAGCGCACGCAGGGAATCGGCGTGGCGCCGGCCAGGTAGCTGTCGGCGAAATCGTCGATCACCGCCTCGCGGAAGCGTCGTTCGTAATCGAGGACGTAGTGGGGGAAGCCGATCTCTTCGGCCGCCCGGCGCGCATCGTGGATGTCGCGGCCGGCGCAGCAGGCCTTGGACTTCGCCACCGCCGCGCCGTGATCGTAAAGCTGCAGGGTCACGCCCACCACGTCGTAACCTTCGCGCGCCAGCATGGCGGCGACCACGGTGCTGTCGACGCCGCCCGACATGGCGGCGACCACGCGCACCTCTTCCGGCGGACGGGCGAAGCCGAGCGCGTCGCAGGCGCTGCGAGGGGTCTGGACGGTCATGGCGGGCAGGTAGGCCGGCCCCCCCGCCTCGGTCAAGCGCTTGAGATTTACGCCCGATCAATCCGCAGCCCGTATTGATTCGTTTCGTGGGTGGACTTTTGAGCGTAGGGAGCAAGTGTGATGCGTATGCTCGATGAGGCGCGGCCGAACTTCGTGATCGGCCCGGATGGCGGACGACTGACGCGGGCGGATCTTCCCAGCCCGCGCACTCGGCGCTGGGTGGCGAGCCGCAAGGCCGCCGTCGTCGCCGCCGTGAACGGCGGATTGATCAGCGAAGACGAGGCGATGGACACGTGGGGCCTCTCGGAAGAGGAGCTCGACAGCTGGCGGTCGGCGGTGTCGTCCCATGGCGTGAACGCGCTGCGGACGACGGCCCTCCAGCGGTATCGATCAACCAAAGGTTGAACGAACCACTTAACTCACGTTAAGGTGGAAAGGGTTCGTTAACGACTCTGAGGCACATTGGCCTCACGCAACTCGGACCTGCACGGAAGGAGCGCGTGAAATGCGTGTGCTGCTGATCGAGGACGACCCGGCGACGGCGCAGAGCATCGAACTGATGCTTCGCAACGCCAACCTGAACGTTTACGCGACGGATCTTGGCGAGGAAGGAATCGACCTCGCCAAGCTCTACGACTACGACCTGATCATCCTCGACCTGGGACTGCCGGACATGACCGGCTTCGACGTGCTCAAGAAGCTGCGCGTCGCCAAGGTCGACACTCCCATCCTCATCCTCTCGGGCGAGGACGGGACCGAAGACAAGGTGCGCGGCTTCGGCTCGGGCGCCGACGACTACCTGACCAAGCCGTTCAACCGCGATGAGCTCATCGCCCGGATCCACGCCATCGTGCGTCGCTCCAAGGGTCATGCGCAGAGCATCATCGAGACCGGCAAGATCAAGGTGAACCTCGACGCCAAGACCGTGGAGGTGGCGGGCCATCCCGTTCATCTCACCGGCAAGGAGTACCAGATCCTGGAGCTTCTTTCGCTGCGCAAGGGCACCACGCTGACCAAGGAGATGTTCCTGAACCATCTCTACGGCGGCATGGACGAGCCCGAGCTGAAGATCATCGACGTCTTCATCTGCAAGCTTCGCAAGAAGCTGGGCGGCGCCACCGGCGGCGAGAACTACATCGAAACGGTCTGGGGCCGGGGCTACGTGCTGCGCGACCCCACGCCGATGGCCGAACCTCTGGCGCCCACGGGCACCTGAGACGCGACGCGCCCGCGGCGGCGGGTTGACGGACGGAGCGACCGAGCGACACTGAGCCTCCCCCGCGTGCGGAGCCCCAGATGACGCTCGAGACCGTGCAGGACGCCGACCCGTCCCGTCCCCCCGCCGCCGCCGGCGATCCTCCATCCTCCCCGGCGCCCCGACGGGCCGCCTGCGCCCCGTCGGGGCGCGGAGGTCGGTCTTGAGCGCCGCGGCCGGGACGTCTTCGCCCAAGGACGAGGCGGACGCGGCGGGGCCGGCATCGACCGCCGACAGGTCGGAGACCGAGACCTCCGCCTCGAACGACGCGACCGCCGGCGCCGCGACGGACGAAGCGCGATCCTCGGACGCCCCTCCCGCCGATGCGCCGCAGGGCGACCCCTCCCCCGAAACCCTTTCGCCCCGGGCCGCCGCGCAGGAGCTGGAGCGCCTCGCCGCCCGCCTCGCCGAGCTCGACCTGGCCTACCATCAGGACGACGCGCCCGAGGTCTCCGACGCCGAGTACGACCGGCTCAAGGCCCGCAACCGCGCCCTCGAATCCGCCTTTCCCGACCTCAAGCGCCCCGACAGCCCCTCCGACCGCGTCGGCGCCGCCCCGGCGGAGGGCTTCGCCAAGGTGCGCCACCGCGCGCGCATGCTCTCGCTCGACAACGCCTTCGACGACGAGGACGTGCGCGACTTCGCCGCCCGCGTCCGCCGCTTCCTCGGCCTTGCCGAAGACGCCCCCCTCGCCCTCGTCGCCGAGCCCAAGATCGACGGTCTCTCGCTCTCGCTCCGCTACGAAAACGGCCGCCTGACCGAGGCGGCGACGCGCGGCGACGGAACCACCGGAGAGAACGTCACCGCCAACGCCCGCACCGTCGCCGACATCCCGCAGACCCTCGAGACCGCGCCCGACGTCCTAGAGGTCCGCGGCGAGGTCTACATGTCGCACGCCGATTTCGCCGCCCTGAACGCCCGCCAGGATCAGGCCGGCGCCAAGACCTTCGCCAATCCGCGCAACGCCGCCGCGGGCTCGCTGCGACAGCTCGACAGCCGCATCACCGCCGCGCGCCCGCTGCGCTTTTTCGCCTACAGCTGGGGCGAGCTCTCCGCCCCCCTCGCCGACACGCAATCGGCGGCGCTGGAGCGTCTGGCCCGCCTCGGCTTCGCCACGAATCCCCGCGCCCGGCGCGCCGAGACCGTCGACCAGGCCCTTGACGCCTATCGCGGCATCCAGGCGGATCGCGCCGGGCTCGGCTACGACATCGACGGCGTCGTCTACAAGGTGGACGACCTCGCGCTGCAGCAGCGTCTCGGCTTCCGCTCCGCCAATCCGCGCTGGGCCATCGCGCACAAGTTCCCGGCCGAGACGGCGCAGACGATCCTCGAGGACATCGAGATCCAGATCGGCCGCACCGGCGCCCTTTCGCCCGTCGCGCGCCTGAAACCCGTGACCGTGGGCGGCGTCGTCGTCTCCAACGCCACGCTGCACAACGAGGATTACGTGGCCGGCCGCGGCGCGAACGGCGAGCCGATTCGCGAGGGGCGCGACCTGCGCATCGGCGACGCGGTCACCGTCTACCGCGCCGGCGACGTCATCCCCAAGGTGCTGGACGTGGACCTTTCGCGCCGTCCCAAGGGCGCGACGCCCTGGATCCCGCCCGAAACCTGCCCCGCCTGCGGCTCCGCCGCCCGGCGCGAACCGGGCGAGGCGGTGCGCCGCTGCACCGGGGGCCTGATCTGCCCGGCGCAGCGGGTCGAACGGCTCAAGCACTTCGTGTCCCGCAACGCCTTCGACATCGAAGGTCTCGGCGCCAAGCAGGTGGAGGCGTTCCACGCCGACGGCTGGATCGAAAGTCCCGCGGACATCTTCA
>JBCBYE010000633.1:0-2743 GCA_039816075.1 Pseudomonadota bacterium
GCGCGTCTCGCCCGGGTCGGCGGCGTCGCCGTCGCCGTTCCGGTCCTCAAGACGCAGCGCTTGATCGCGGCGCGGGTCGCCCGCCAACGCGCCGCGCGAATTGGAGATCCGGCGCATCGGCTCCCCCGGATCAGAGTTTCGGGATTGCCTGGTCTGGCCTAGCCTGACCGCCGCCGCGGCCGGCTGGGTGGGTGGGTGGGTGGGCCGCGAACGGCCTGCGGCAAGGTTGAACACTGCAAGAAGCGTCGGTTGAGGGGAGTTTTCCAGGACGACCGTTCTCGGCGTCGCAGACCGACCGCGGCGACCCGACGGGCTTGCCCAAGTCGAAACGTCGGGCCTGATATTTCCGACTGAAGCAGTCTGAAGTGATCTCGCCACAGCCGATCCGCCGCGACCGCGCGGGCCAGCCGGCCGCCAAGCTGGAAGGACCATGCCCATGTGGTTCGACCGTGATCGTTCGCTGCATCCCGCAAACGGGATCCCGCGGCAAAGCATCTCCGATGCGCTCGGTCCCCACCCGCGCCGCGGCGTTGCCGCTTGTCGTTCTCGCGCCGGGTCAGGTCCAGGCCGCCGACAAGGCCGCCGTCGTGTCGACCTGCGCCGACATCGCCGAGGCCGCCTATGCGGACAGCCTCGCCACGGCGCAGCGGTTGAAGGCGGCCGTCGACGCGCTGGTCGCCGCGCCCTCGGCCGAGGCGCTTCAGGCGGGCAAGGACGCCGGGCTCTCCGCCCGCGTGCCCTGACAGCAGACCGGGGCCTTTCGTTTCGGCAACCCGATCGTCGGCGATTGGGAGGGAGAGGTGACCGCCTGGCTCCTTGACGAGGGGCCAAGCGGCCACCGCCCGGGCCCGCCCCTGAACCGACTGAGCGCAAGGCGCGGCGTGCACGGGCGGGTCCTGCGATCGCCGCGAAGCGCCTCTCTCCGCGGCGACCGATCTTCCGGTCGCCGACCTGGCACGGAGGGTCGATCCGTGGAACGCCGACGGCGCCGCGCGCGCCGCGGCGACGACGGATCCGGCGGCCGGCGTCGTCGCCAGGCTCGCCGGCATGGGCAACCTCTCCCACGGCGAACAGGCGGGCGAGCGCATGCGCCTCGGCCTGATGCTGAACGATCCGCAGGAGGAGCATGACCGCTTCGCTGACGACACCCCGACAGCCCTTGCCATGACGGTCTGGGCATCCGGAACGTCTGCATGGGCGCGCATGCGGGCGTCGACGGGCGCGTCGTCTCCGGCCCCTCGCCGTCGGGCCTGACGGCGGCGGCGGAGGCGGCGCTCGACGTCGAGAGGCGCGGCAAGCTCGACGCCGTCGACGACCGCGTCTTCGAGAATCTCGGGCTGTATGCCGAAGAGATCCTCGTCGCCGCGGATCTGGCCCCGCCGCGGTGCTGGCCGGCACGTTCAACCCCGCTTTGGGCCAGGTCCGGGACCTTGCGCCCCGCGTCTTCGGGGCGGATTTCGCGGAGGATCACGAGCCGACGGTGCGGCCCGGCTCTTCGCTCTCGGCTCCGGCGCCGGGCCTCGAGGATGGGCCCGTCCTGACCCTCTCGGCCGTCGCGGCGGACGACAGGATTCTGTCGGAGAGGCTGGGCGAGACCCGCGGGCGCATGCGCCGGGCGGATGCAGGGTCGTCCGACGACGATGCCAGTGTTCGCCCTGGCCGCCGACGGCGCCCTGCGCGGCGGGCTCGGCTGGACCGCCGGCATCGGCTGGCGGCAAGCGGGCCGCGGCGATGCGGACGACGAGACCGGGCTCGCCGGCGGGGTCGGCCACGGCCCCTTTGCGCCGGACGCGATGGTCTCGCCGCGCGTGGCGCCGCGGATGATCGCGCTGGGCCTGCTGGGGGCGATCCCGGCGGCCGACGGGATCGCCTGGGCCGATCCCTAGGACGCGGATGGCGACGGCGTCCTCGGCCGCGCCTCCGTCGCGCCTTCGGCGGAGTTCGGCCGCCCCATGCTCGGCCGCTTCGGCCTGAAGGCCGGCGCGTCGACGGTGCTGGCCCGATCGGCCGACGCCTTCGCCGGCGCCATGGGTCTTTCCACGCCCCGGCATGCGCAGGGATGGGGCGAATGCACGCCCGCGCAGGCCGCGTGCCGCGCCGCGCCGCCCGGCCCGGCGGAGACCCCGAACAGGACGGCTCCGAGGTCGATCAGGTCGCCCTCGATCCGGTGGCCTTGTGCAGACGAAATCTCGCGGCGCCCGCGCGTCGGGACGCGGGCGACCCGGGGTTCTGCGCGGCGAGCGGGGGGGCCATGAGGCCGGCTGCGCCGCCTGTCGCCGGCCGGCCTTCGTCACGCATCGCCTGGCGGGCCGACCCGCGCAGAGCTTTCTGCTGATCCGGCCCTGCACCGACCTGCTGCTGCACGATATGGGAGAGGGGCTGGCGGATCATCGCCCCGAGGGCCGCGCCACCGGCCGCGAACGGCGCACCGCGCCGCTCTGGGGCGTCGGCGTGAGGAAGCAGGACGCCGGACGCGAGACCCGTCTGCATGGCGGGCGCGCGCCCCTGCTGGAGGCGGCGCTCCGGCAGGGCGGCGAGGCGCAGGCGGCCCGCGACCGGACGGCGATGAGGCCCACGGCCGACCGCGACGCCCTGCTGCGCGTCGCGGGCCGCTTTCGAGGGCGCTCGTGCTCGTGCTGGCGGCGGGCCCCGCCGTCGCGCAGGGTGAGGCGACGGCCGCGTCGCGCGGCCTCTTCGCCCCAGACCGGCTGCTGCTCGACGCGGCGGCGCCGACCGGACCGCC
>JBCBYE010000257.1:0-6257 GCA_039816075.1 Pseudomonadota bacterium
CGCTGAGATGGGGGCCGCTGAAACCCGTCGGGCTGACCAACCCGCACGCACCCGATACGAAACCCCACGCGGTCGTACAACTGCGCCGGGACAACGCCCTGGGCACGCTCTACAATCTGGTCGGGTTCCAGACCAAGATGAAGTATGGCGCGCAAGCCGATGTTCTGAAAATGATTCCGGGGCTGGAGGAGGCGCGCTTCGCCCGCCTCGGCGGCATCCATCGAAACACCTTCCTGAACTCGCCCAAGGTGCTCGACGGCGCGCTGCGGCTTCGCGCCGAACCGCGCCTGCGCTTCGCCGGTCAGGTCACCGGCGTCGAAGGCTATGTGGAGAGCGCGGCCATGGGCCTGCTCGCCGGCCGGCTCGCGGCGGCGGAGCGGCTGGGGCGCGCGCTGCCCCTGCCCCCCATCGGCACGGCCATCGGCGCCCTCGCCAACCACATCGCCGGCGGGGCGGAGGCGGCGAGCTTTCAGCCCATGAACGTCAATTTCGGCCTCTTCCCCCCGCTGGAGGACGCCCGCCGCGGCCGCCGGGGCAAGCGCGAGCGCGCCCGCGGCTATACCGACCGCGCCAAGGGCCTGTGGCTCGACTGGCTGGGCGAGGCCCGCGCCGCCGCCTGATGCCCTTTTGCGCCGGCGCCGAAGGCCGCCGGCGGCCTTGCGCTCGGCGCGTCGGACCTGTGCCGGGGCGAGGCGCCCGCCCCCCGATTTGACGCCCCGTCCCCGCTGCGGGATCATGGGCGCAAGGAGGATCGAGGCATATGGGCGAACGCAGGTTTCTGGACAGCGTCTACGAGATGGACGGTCCCGCGGCGACGCAGGCTTTCTACGCGGACTGGGCCGACAGCTACGACGCCGAGGTGGAGGCGAACGGCTACGCCTCCCCCCGCCGCTGCGCCGAGGCGCTGGCGAACGCGGCCGAGGATCTGGCCGCGCCGCTGCTGGACCTGGGCTGCGGCACGGGGTTGAGCGGCGTGGCGTTCCGCGCCGCGGGCTTCACCACCGTGGACGGATCGGATTTCTCGCCCCGCATGCTCGCGGCGGCGGAGCGCAAGGGCGTCTACCGCCGGCTGCTGCCCGGCGATCTCAACGATCCGGCGCCGGCGCAGCCCGGCGATTACGTCAACGTCGCGGCGGTCGGGGTGTTCTCCCCCTCTCACGCGCCGGCGGGGCTGATTCATCAGGCCATGGCGCTGCTGCCGCCGGGCGGCTGCTTCGTCTACACGCTGAACGACCATGCGCTGGCGGATTGGAGCTATGAGGGCGCCATGCGCGAAATCGTGGATTCCGGCAGCGCATCGCTGGTCTTCAAGGAGCACGGCGATCACCTGCCCAAGATCGACCTGCGCGCCACCGTCGTCGTCCTGCGCAAAAGCTGACGGCTCACCAACGGCCGAGCAGCACCCGCAGCGCAAGGCCCCCGCGGCGGCGGAACTCGCTGGGCCCCGGCAGGCCGTGAAACAGGTCGAAGCCCGGGCGCGCGGCGGCGATCAGCGCCGCCTCCGCCCGCCATCCGGCGAGAACGGCGGGCCTGACCTGCGGGCGCAGCTCGGTTTTGCGCGCCTTGGCAAGATCTTGCAGCGCCTCCTTCGCAAGAGGTCTGAGCGTGGCTTGCAGCGCCTCCGGCGTGCGCCCTTCGGCCAGCGCGTTGCGATCCAGCGGCGCCGGCGTGGGGATCGGATCGGCCCCGCGGGCATAGAGCGCGGGCAGCGCCCGGATCAACGCACCCAGGCCCGCGCCGCGGCCGAAGCGGCGGGCGGCGGCGGCCTCCTCCGGCGTCGCCTCCAGCGCCAGGGCCGCCAGCTGCATCAGCCGGCCGGAGGTTCCGTCGAGATAGGCGCGCAGCAGCGGCGCGTCGTCGAAGGCCGGCCCGACGAGGTCGTAGCTGCGCGCATCCAGCAACGCCTCGAAATGGTCCTGCGGCAGGCGGGCGGCGCGGATGGTTTCGGCAAGCGGTTCGACCACTTCGTGTCGGCGAGGCGTCTGGCCGGCAAAGATTTCGTCGACCGCGTCGCGCCACCATTGCAGGCGGATCTCGCCCAGCATGGGCTCCGACACCACGGACGGGATGCGCGCGACCTCCAGGTTGAAGGCGTAGAGCGCGGTCAGCCGCGGGGCCAGCGGCCCGGCGAGCCGCGCGGTGGCGAAGCGGTCCGGGTCCCCCTCGCGGATCAGCGCGGCGCAGGGATCCGCCGCTTCGCTCACGCCGGTTCGACGACGAAGAAGGCGTAGCCGTAATCGTCGCCATGGTCGCGGAAAAGCGCGCATTCCCCGAGGGTCGCGTCGAGCGCGGCGCGTGCGCCCTGGGTCGTCGCCTCGGCCTGCAGGGCGTTGGCGCGAGCCTCCAGCGGGCCGAGATAGGCGCGCCAGGCCTGCGCCGGCAGGTCGAAGGCGGCGACCTCGCGATACCCGGCCTCGGCGATGCGCGCCCGCGTGCCGGCGAGGTCGGTCAGCGCGGGGTATTCCTGCCAGAACGCCTCCGCCGCCGCGGCCATGGGCGTGCGGCGCCGGATCGCTTCGGAGAAGGCGACCCGGCCGCCCGGCCCCAGCAGCGGCCGCCAGGCGCGCAGTCCCTCGGCGATGCCGAGCGCGTAAAGCGACCCCTCCGCCCAGATCAGATCGAGCGACGCGGGCGGCAGCGGCGGCGCGCCCATGTCCGCCACCTGCGCGTCGAGCCGGTCGGCGACGCCGGCCGCGGCGGCGCGGGCCCGCGCCTCGACCACGAAAGGCTCATAAAGATCGCACGCAAAAACAGATGCTTGCGGCAAGGCCTTGAGAATCGGAATGCAGGCCGCGCCGGGACCGCTTCCCATATCGGCGATTTTCGCATCCGCCTTCGGCGCCGACAGCTGCAGGGCCCGCAGCGTCGCCTCATCCGATCCCGGAGCTTCACGCGGCAAGCCGCTGTGCAACTTGAAGAACATCTCACGCCATGCAGGATCGTCGAAGCTCACGCCGCCGCCCCCCGCGCCGCTGCGCCGTCGCGGATCAGCTTCCACGTCACCGCGTCGATCAGCGCCTGGAACGAGGCGTCGACGATGTTGGCGGAGACGCCCACGGTGGACCAGCGGCGGCCCTGACCGTCGGCGCTGTCGATATGAACGCGGGTCACCGCCTCCACCCCGCCGGAGGTGATGCGCACCTTGAAGTCGATCAGGCGCCAGTCCTCGATGAAGGACTGGTAGCGGCCCAGATCCTTGGCCAGCGCCTTGGACAGCGCGTTGACCGGGCCGCGGTCGTCCTCGGTCGCCAGATCGCGGGATTCGGAGGCGCTGATGAAGCGCTCCCCGTCCACGTCGCAGACCACCACGGCCTCGGAGACGGTGACGAGCTCTCCCACCGCGTTCTGGCGGCGTTCGACGGTGACGCGGAAGCGTTCGACGTCGAAGAAACGGGGCAGCAGGCCCAGCTCCTCCCGCGCCAGCAGCTCGAAGCTGGCCTGCGCGCTGTCATAGGCGAAGCCGTTGTCCTCGTTGAGCTTCACGCGGTCGAGGATGCGGGCCAGCGCCGGGTCGCCCTTTTCCACGCTCAGGCCCATCTCCGTCAGGCGGCGGCGCAGGTTGGACTGGCCGGCCTGGTTGGACATGGGCACCACGCGCTCGTTGCCGACCGCCTCGGGCGGGACGTGCTCGTAGGTGTCGGGGTTCTTGAGGATGGCCGAGGCGTGCAGCCCCGCCTTGTGGGTGAAGGCGGCGGAGCCGACATAGGGCGCCTGCCGGTCCGGCAGCCGGTTGAGGATGTCGTCGAGCATCCGGCTGGTGCGCGTCAGCAGCGGCAGGTTTTTCTCCTCGACGCCCGTGGCATAGCGGTCGCGATAGGGGGCCTTCAGCAGCAGCGTAGGGATCAGAGTGGTCAGGTTGGCGTTGCCGCAACGCTCCCCCAGCCCGTTGAGCGTGCCCTGGATCTGCCGCGCGCCGGCGTCCACGGCGGCCAGCGTGCCGGCGACGGCCATGCCGGTGTCGTCATGGGTGTGGATGCCCAGATGGTCGCCGGGAATGCGCTTGGCGACCTCGGTCACGATGTCCCCGATCTCCGCCGGCAGCGTGCCGCCGTTGGTGTCGCAGAGGACCACCCAGCGGGCGCCGGCGGTCAGCGCGGCGTCGAGGCAGGCGAGGGCGTAGGCGGGGTTGGCCTTCCAGCCGTCGAAGAAGTGCTCGGCATCGAACAGGGGTTCTCGCCCCAGCGATTTGAGGTGCGCGACGCTGTCGGCGATGGCCTCGCGGTTTTCGTCCAGCGTCACGCCGAGCGCGGTTTCGACGTGGTAGTCGTGGGTCTTGCCGACGAGGCAGACCGCGGGCGTGCGGGCGTTGGTCACCGCCGCCAGCACGTCGTCGTTGGCGGCGGAGCGGCCGACGCGCTTGGTCATGCCGAAGGCGGTGAGGGCGGCGCGTTTCAGGCGCGGGGCGGCCTCGAAGAAGTCGCTGTCGGTGGGGTTGGCGCCGGGCCAGCCGCCTTCGACATGGTCGAGGCCCAGCGCGTCGAGGGCGAGGGCGATGCGGGTCTTGTCCTCGGCGCTGAAATCGACGCCGGCGGTCTGCTGGCCGTCGCGCAGGGTGGTGTCGTAGAGCCAGAGACGGTCCTTCGCGGGGGCGGTCATTGCACGTCCTCCAGCTTGGCCGGGTCGAAGTCCGGGCCGAGGCGCCAGTCGGCGCCCTGGGGGTTGTCCATGACGATGACCCCGGCCGCGTCGAGCGCGGCGCGCAGGGCGTCGGCGCGGGCGAAGTCCTTGGATTTGCGGGCTTCGGCGCGGGCCTCCAGCAGCGCGTCGATCTTGCCGCCGGCCTCGCCCGCCTCGGGCGCGGCCTCCCAGCCGCCCAGCTCGGGCGTCAGCAGGCCCATGAGCCGGGCGGAGGCGAGCAGCGCGCCGGCCTCGCCCGCGCCGGCCAGACGGTGCAGCTCGGCGATGGCCTTGGGGGTGTTGAGATCGTCCAGCAACGCCTCCACCACCGCCGGATCGGGCGCGGTCGGGCTCGCGCCCTCGGCCGCCGCACGCCAGCGGCGCAGGGCCTTTTCGCTGTCCTCGGCGAGCTTTTCGGTCCAGTCCAGTTCCTGCCGGTAATGGGCGGACAGCAGGATCAGCCGAGCCACCTCGCCCGGCAGCTTTTCGCGCACATCGGCGACGGTGAAGAAATTGCCGAGCGATTTCGACATCTTGCGCCCCTCGACCCGCAGCATGCCGTTGTGGACCCAGACCTCGGCGAAAGTGGAGCCGGGATTGGCGCAGCGCGATTGCGCCCGCTCGTTCTCATGATGCGGGAAGAAGAGGTCGGCGCCGCCGCCATGAATGTCGAAATCCGGACCCAGCAGCGCCTCGGACATGGCGGAGCATTCGATGTGCCAGCCCGGCCGCCCGCGTCCCCAGGGGGAGGGCCAGCCCGGCTCCTGCTCGTCGGAGGGCTTCCAGAGCACGAAATCCATGGGATCGCGCTTGTAGGGCGCGACCTCCACCCGCGCGCCCGCGATCATGTCGTCGGTGGAGCGGCGCGAGAGCGAGCCGTAGTCGGCATAGCTGGAGACCGAGAAGAGCACGTGGCCCTCGGCCTCGTAGGCATGGCCGGACGCGACGAGACGGCCGATCATCTCGAGCATGGTGGGCACGTAATCCGTGGCCTTGGGCTCGTGATCGGGCGGCAGGACGCCGAGGGCGGCCATGTCCTCGTGATACCAGTCGGTGGTTTCGGCGGTGATCTTGGCGATGGCGTCGAGGGGATCGAGCTCGGGATGCGCCTCCAGCGCGCGGGCGTTTATCTTGTCGTCGATGTCGGTGAGGTTGCGGGCGTAGACGACCTTCCGGGGCCCGTAGACGTGCCGCAGCAGGCGGGTGAGCACGTCGAAGACGACGGCCGGGCGGGCGTTGCCGATATGGGCGCGGTCGTAGACCGTGGGGCCGCAGACATAGAGGCGCACGCGCTTGTCGTCGTCCGGGATGTCGCCGTTGCGCCAGTCGCGGGGCACGAAGGCCTCGGGCTTGCCCGAAGCGCTGGCGGAATTGCGGAGGCTGAGGGGATGGGGCGTCATGGCTTGCCTTCCTGGCGCAAGGGCGCCGCGGCGGGCCGGTGATTTTCTGTGAGGAAAAGCGTGACGCGCCGCGGACGAATGTCAGCGGTTAATGCAGATCCCGGCGATGCAGATCGCGTGCGTCATGGGCGCTGTATGCCGCGGACGGGCGCGGGGGGCAAGCGGATTTCGCCGGCCCCGGGGGCGGCGCCTTGGGGCGACGGAGGAGGCCCCGGATCAGGTCCGGGGCGAGACGGCGCC
>JBCBYE010000032.1:0-14380 GCA_039816075.1 Pseudomonadota bacterium
CGAGCGCCCTCGCCGCCGCCCTCGCCCTCGTCCTTTCGGTCGGCGCGCAGGCGCGATCCCTGTCGGGCGCGTATCTGGCCGGCAAATCGGCCGAGGCGCGCAACGATTATGCGGCCGCCGCCAGCTACTACGGTCACGCGCTGCAGCGCGATCCGCGCAACCTGCCGCTGCGCGCCCGCACTCTGCGCTACACGCTTCTGCACGGCGATCTGCGCGCCGCGGCCTCGGTCGCGGGGCCGCTGGCCGATCAGATGCCCAACGATCAGCTCGCGGCTCTGGCGCTGATCGCAGACGATTTCCGCGACGGCGGATTCGACGACGCCGTCGCGCGGATGAGCGCCGAGGGTTCGCCGGTCACCCCCTTGCTGGCGCAGCTGCTGACTGGCTGGGCCGAGGCCGGGCGCGGCGACGCCGAAGCGATGGAGGCGGCCTTCGGCGGCCTGATGGAGGATCCCGCGGCGCGGGTCTTCGCCCTCTACAATCTGGGCCTGGCGCGCGCCTCGCTGGGCGATCACGCCGGCGCGGCCGACGCGTTGGGCGAGGCGCTGGAGACCGGCGCCAGCCGCGACGGCCGTCCGGTGGGGGCGCTGGCTGCCGCGCTGGAGATGTCCGGCCGACCCGAGGAGGCGCGCGCCGCGCTGACCGAGGCGATGAGCCAGGGCCGCGCCTCCGCCCGCCTGCGCGCGGCGCTGGCGCGCATGGATGCCGGCGAGTCCCCCGCGCCGCTGGTCCTGAGCGCGCGCGCCGGAGCGGCCGAGACCTTTCACAGCTTCGCCGGCGCCATCAACACCGATCGCAACCGCCTCGTCGCGCTGCTTTACGCTAGGATCGCGCTGGCGCTGCGGCCCGAACTGGACGAGGCGCGCCTGCTGGCCGGCGCGCTGCTGCTGCAGCTCGAGGCGGCCGATGCGGCCGAGATCGTCTATCGCGGCGTCGCGCCCGCCTCGCCCCTGTTTCCATCGGCCGAGATCGGGCGCGCCGATGCGCTGACCGATATGGACCGGCTCGACGAGGCCGTTTCGGCCCTGACCGCGCTGGCCGAAACCTCGCCCGAGGATTTCGCGGTGCAGGTCTCCCACGCCTCCGCCCTGCGCCGGGCGGAACGGTGGGAGGAGGCGGCCGCCGCCTACGACGCCGCGCTGGCGCTGGTCGATCCCATCGAGACGCGCCACTGGGCCGTCTTCTACGAACGCGGCATCGCCCATGAGCGTGCCGGCGCGTGGCAAGAGGCGGAGGCCGACTTCTTCAAGGCGCTGGAGCTGGAGCCGGACCAGCCGCATGTGCTGAACTATCTCGGCTATTCGTGGGTGGAGCAGCGCCGCAACTTCGACGAAGCTCAGGAGATGATCGAGAAGGCCGTCGCCCAACGGCCGGAGGACGGCTACATCACCGACAGCCTCGGCTGGGTGCTCTACCGGGTCGGCAAGTTCGAAGAGGCGGTGCCGTATCTGGAGCGCGCGGTGGAGCTGCGCCCGACCGATCCCATCATCAACGACCATCTGGGCGACGCCCTGTGGATGGTCGGCCGCACGCTGGAGGCCAATTTCCAGTGGCGCCGCGCGCTCAGCTTCGAGCCCGAGGACGCGGATGCGGAACGCATCCGGCGCAAGCTGGACGTCGGCCTCGACCGCGTTCTGGCCGAGGAGGCCGAAGCGGACGCCGAGGCCGCCGCCGATGCGGCGGAGCCCGCCGCCTCCTCCGACGACGGCTGATCCCGCAGCCATGGACGAGGAGCGCGGCGCGGCGTGGCCGCCGACGTCCGTGCGCGAGCTGGCGCGCGCCAAGGTCAACCTGCATCTGCATGTTCTGGGCCGCCGCGCGGATGGCCGGCACCTGCTCGACAGTCTCGCGGTGTTTCCCGATCTGGGCGATCTGGTGGAGGCGGAGCCGGCGCGCGGCCTGTCCCTGACCGTCGACGGTCCGTTCCGGGATCAGCTGGGCGCCGGCGGCGACAACCTCGTGCTGCGCGCCGCCGAGGCGCTGCGCGCTTCCGCGCCCGGCGCGCCGGGCGCGGCGCTCCGGCTCGTGAAGCAGCTGCCGGTGGCCAGCGGCATCGGCGGCGGCTCCGCCGATGCGGCGGCGACGCTGCGGGCGTTGAACCGGCTTTGGGGGCTGGGTCTGAATCCGGCGGCGCTGGCGCGTCTGGGCGAGCGCCTGGGCGCGGACGTGCCGGTCTGCGTGCTCGGTCCGCGGCCGAGCGTGATGGGCGGCATCGGGGAGCGTCTGTCGCCCGCGCCGCCCCTGCCGCCGTTCTGGCTGGCCCTCGCGAATCCGGGCGTTCCGGTCTCCACCGCCGAGGTGTTCGCCCGGCTGCGGCGACGCGACGGAACCGTCGCCGTCCTTCCCGCCGCCGCCCTTCCTGCGGACGGCTTCGCCGATGCGGCGGCGCTGGCCCGCTGGCTGCGCGGTCGATCCAACGCCTTGGCCGAGCCGGCCGAGACGATGGCGCCGGCGATCGCCGAGATCCGCGCGGCGCTCGCCGCCGCGCCGGGCTGCCTGTTGGCGCGCATGTCCGGATCGGGCGCCACATGCTTCGGCCTTTTCGCCGAACAGGACCTGGCGCTCGCCGCGGCCGACGCCCTGCGCGCCGACGGGGCGTGGGCCGCCGCCGGCCCCGTCCGCCCGGCCCTCGCCGCCGTCTGATCCGCCGCCCTCGCAGCCATGTGGGCCGCCCGTCTCGCCGCGCCCCCCTCCTCCGTCGGCTCCCACCCGCCCGCCCCCGCCGCCGAAGGAGGGCGGCGCGGCGAGACGGGCTTCGGGCTCGCCTTGCCTCGGCTTTTTCGGCGGGCCCGCGCCTCGGCGCCGACCGCGGCGCGCCGAGCCCGCCTCGGCCGCGCCGGCGGCGCGGTCAGTCCAGAAAGGCCCGGATCTGCGCGGCCAGCGCCTCCGGCGCCTGATGAAACAGCCAGTGGTCGCAGTCGGGAAACAGCTGCACCCGAAGCGAATCGCACAGCGCGTCGAGCCCCTCGCGCGTTTCCGGCAGCAGGGCCGTGTCCCGCTCTCCCCACAGAAGCAGATGCGGCACGCGCACGCGCAGAGCCTCCGCGTCCAGACGCGGCAGCGCGGCCTCCGGCAGCGGCTCGCCCGGGCGAGCCACCTGGAGCGGCGTGGCGCGGTACCAATTGACCATGCCGCGCAGGGCGCCGGGCTGCGACCAGGCCTCGACATACTCGGCGCGCCGCGCCTCGGTCATCCAGCCCAGGTCCATGTTCGCCGAGACCAGGCGCAGCAGGCCCGCGAAACCGTCGGCCGCCAGCCGCGCCTCCGACCCCTCCGCCCGCAGCGTTTCGATGTAGCGCGACGCCTCCGACTGCGCCCCGCCGGCGGCGAGCGCCCGCTGAAACGGGATCGGATGCACGCCGTTGCCGATGACCAGCCGATCCATCCGCTCCGGCGCCGCGATGGCCAGGGCGTAGGCGACCGAGGCGCCCCAGTCATGCCCGATCACCGCGCGCGCGCGGCCGCCGAACCGGTCGAGCACGCCCATGGCGTCGCGCACCAGCCGGCCCTTGCGATAGGCCTCCACCTGCGCCGGGCGGGGCGAGCGGCCGTAGCCGCGCTGGTTGGGCGCCACGCAATGGAAGGCGCCCGAGAGGCGCTCCGCCAGCTCCGCCCAGGCGCCGGCATGCTCCGGAAATCCGTGCAGCATCAGCAGCAGCGGCGCGCCGGGATCGCCCGCCTCCCAGACCTCGAACGCCTCTTCCCCGATGTCGATCATCGATCGTCGCATCGCCGCCTCCCGTGGCCTCTCGTCCCGGCACAGCACCAAGCGGTCACGCCTGCGTCAACGCCCCTGCCCCGCCGGGCGCGAAGGCGGTTAGGCTAAGCGCGGTCCGCAGCCGAGGAGACCCCAGCCCATGACCCGCGCCCGCCGCGCCGCCGCGCTCGTCCTCGCCGCGCCAAGTCTCCTCCTTGCCGCCGCCCTGCCGGCCGCGGCGACCATCGTCGGCATCCCGTTCTGCCAGGGCGCCCTGGCGTGCGAGATCGCCGATCCTCCGCCCGCCCGCGTCCTGCCCGACCCGAACGACGGGCGTCTGCTGGTCTGGAACGAACGCCAGAACGTCTTTCTGGAAGAGGACCTGCGCGTGGACCGCGTGGCGGAGCCGGACGCCGACTACGTCGTCTACAAGAACGGCGTTCCCCATCTGGCCGCAGGCACGGTCGTCTCCTCCCACTACGTGCAGTGGGACCCGGCGGAGCCCATCGGCGCCGTGCGCGCGCGTATCGAGGCGGACAGCCGCATCCTCGCCTTCATCACCGAAACCTGGGGTCTGATCCTCACCGACCCGCTGCTGGGCCTGCCGGAGGTCGACTACAGCGATTTCGGCCTGCGCGGGATCGAACGCAGCGACGCGACCTGGTTCGAGGGGGACGGCGTGGGCCTGCTCTGGCTCGCCTCCTCGCCCGGCGACTGGGCGCGGCTGATCACCGCCCGCTCCCCCGGCGCCGGCGTGCAGGCGCCGGGGGCCGCGGCGCGACCGATCCCGGCCGCCCTGCGCCCTACGCCCCCGCCCCCCCGATGGTGAGCCCGCCGCAGACGTAAAGCGTCTGTCCCGTCACGAAGCCCGCGCGGTCCGAGCAGAAGAAGGCCACCGCCTCCGCCACGTCCGCCGGCTCTCCCAGCCGCTTCACCGGCACCCCGTCGCGGATGGCCTGGGTGCGCGGATCGTCGTCGGGGTTCACCCGGGCGAAGAGCTCGGTGCGGATCGGCCCGGGCCCGATGGCGTTGGCGGTGACGCCCAGCGGGCCCAGCTCCAGCGCCCAGGTCTTGGTCATGCCGATCAGCCCGGCCTTGGAGGCGGCGTAGGCCGTGCGCAGTTCCTTGCCCAAGGCGACGCGGCTGGCGATGTTGACGATGCGGCCCAGCCCCTCGCGCCGCATGGCCGGCAACACCGCCTGCAGGCAGACCAGCGGTCCGCGCAGGTTCACGGCGGCGACGCGGTCGATGTCGAACGGGTCCGCCTCCTCCGCCGTCGCAGGGCGCACGATGCCCGCATTGTTCACCAGCCGCGTGAGGGCCAGACGCTCCCCCAGCGGGTTCAGCGCCGCCTGCGTCGCCTGAACGTCCGCCAGGTCCACCACCACCGCCTCGTCCAGATCGCCATGCGTCGGCGGAACCCGATCGGCGATCAGCACGCGCAGCCCGTCCTCGCGCAGCCGCGCCGCCGTCGCGGCCCCGATGCCCTGCGCCCCGCCCGTCACCAGCGCCCATTGCTCGCTCATCGCTTCCTCCCGCCGCCGCAACCTGCGCCAAGGCTAGGCGAGCGCGCGGCCCGAGCAAACCGGCGCGGCGCGACCGGGCTCACGCGGCGCGGGTGACGACCTCGACGGAGCCATGCAGGGTGCGGTGCACCGGGCATTTGTCGGCGATCTCCAGCAGCTTGGCGCGCTGCGCCTCCGTCAGGTCGCCCTCGATGCGGATCACGCGTTCGAACCGGTCGATGCGGCCCGCCGCGCCCTCCTCGCAACCTGCGCAATCGTCCGCATGCACCTTGTCGTGCAGCACGTCGACGCTCAGCCCCGCGACCGGCCAGCCCTTGCGCCGGGCATACATGCGCAGCGTCATGGTCGTGCAGGCGCCCAACGCGGCCGAAAGCAACGCATAGGGCGTCGGCGCGGTGTCCGTGCCGCCCACGCCGGCGGGCTCGTCCACGGCCAGGGGATGCCGACCCGCCAGAATGTCCTGGCGAAATCCCGCCGGGTCCGCCTCTGTCACCCGCACGACGCCCTCCGGCGCGGCGCCGTCGGAGGCGGAGGCGGGCGGGGCCAGGTCCAGATAGCGGCCGGCCCAGGCGGCGATCACCTCCGCCGCATAGTCCGCATCCTCGCGCCGGCCGAGCAGATGATCGGCATCGTCCAGCGTCACGAAGCTTTTGGGATGCTTGGCGGCGGCGAACAGCTCCGTGGCGTTCTCGATCCCCACCGTGGCGTCGCGCGGGGCGTGCAGCACCAGCAGCGCGCGCCGCAGGTTCGCCACCAGGGGCTTCAGCCGGGCGGCGCGCACGTCCTCGACGAAATCCTGACGAATGGTGAAGGCGCGGCCCTGCAGAGTCACCTCCGCCTCGCCCTTGGCGGCGATCTCCTCCAGCGCGGCGCCGAAATTGTGCACCACATGACCCGGATCGGCCGGCGCGCCGATCGTGGCGACGGCTTTCGCCGACGGCACGCGCCCGGCCGCCGCCAGCACCGCCGCGCCGCCCAGGCTGTGACCGATCATCAGCGCCGGCGCCTTGCCCTCGCGCGCCATCCACTCCGCCGCCGCGATCAGATCCCCGACGTTCGAGCTGAAGCCGGTATTGGCGAATTCGCCCTGCGAATGCCCCAGCCCCGTGAAATCGAACCGCAGGACGCCCAGGCCCAGCGCAGACAGCCGCCCGGCGATGCGCCGCGCCGCGGCGATGTCCTTGGAGCAGGTGAAGCAATGGGCGAAGAGCGCGTAGGCCCGAGGCGGCCCATCCGGCAGGTCCAGCCGCGCGGCGAGCGTTTCGCCCAGCGCGCCGGGGAACTCGATCTTTTCGGTGGGCATGGTCGCGGCCTCCTCCTGTCGGCGTCGCGGGGCAGGTGGGCGCCGGCGCGGCGGGGCCCAAGGGCAGTGACGCAGGCTTGAAGCCGTGAAACAACGGCGAAGCGTCCCCCCGAACGGAGCCTGCCCCATGGTCGCCCTTTCCCCCGCCCCTGCTCGCGCGTCCGCCGACCTCGCGGCGAACTTCCGATCCGATACCCAGACCCGCCCGTCGCGCGCGATGCTCGAAACCGTGCTGGCGGCGCAGGTCGGCGACGAACAGGGCATGGCCGACCCCACCACCCTGTCGCTGGAGGCGCGGGTCGCGGCGCTGCTGGGCAAGGAGGCCGCGGTGTTCCTGCCGTCCGGCACCATGTGCAACGAGATCGCCATCGCCGTGCATTGCCGCCCGGGCGATGAGATCATCTGCGGGCGCAACTCTCACATCGTCGGCTACGAGGGCGGCGGCCCCTCGGCGATCAGCGGCGCCGTGCTGCACCCGCTCGACGCGCCGCGCGGCCTGATCGCGCCGGACCAGGTGGCCGCCGCGGTGCGCGCGCCGTCCCGCTACGCCCCACGCTCGCGCCTGCTGAGCCTGGAGCAGACGCTGAACATGGAAGGCGGGGTCGTCGCGCCCGTCGCGCTGCTGGCCGAGTGCGCCGACGTGGCGAGGACCGCGGGCCTCGCCACGCATCTCGACGGCGCGCGCCTGATGAACGCCGCCATCGCCTCCAACCTGCCGGCGGCCGAGCATGCCGCGGCCTTCGACAGCGTCTGGCTCGACCTGAGCAAGGGCCTCGGCTGCCCGGTGGGCGCGGTGCTGGCCGGCTCCGCCGACTTCATCGCCGAGGCCTGGCGCTTCAAGCAGATGTGGGGCGGGGCGATGCGCCAGTCCGGCGTGCTCGCGGCCATGGGAATTCATGCGCTCGATCACCATGTGGAGCGTCTGGCCGAGGACCACGCGCGCGCCGCGCGCCTGGCCGATCATCTCGCCGGACTGTCGGGCGTCGCGCAGGTTCTGCCGGGCGACACCAACATCGTGATCTGGGAGCTTGCGGACCAGGCCCCCTCGCCCGATCAGGTCGTGGATCAGGTCAGGGCCGAGGGCGCCCTGATCGGCGCCGTCGGCCCGCGCCGGCTGCGCGCGGTGACGCATCTGGACGTGGACGACGCCGCGGTCGAGACGCTCGCATCCGCGCTCTCCATGGTTCTGGGGTGACCCGCGATCGGCGGCGCCCGTCCGCGAGGGGGCGTCCGCGCGGCCCCTCGTCCGGGCTGCGCCCGAACGTCGGCCCCGCCCGAACTCCCCCTCGCGGACCGCATCAGTCCTCGCGCACAGCCTCGCCTTCGATCTCGAACAGCAGGGCGGGATTGGCCAGCTTCACGCCCTCGATCCAGGTGCTGGCCGGCTTGTGCTCTCCCAGCACCTCCGCGCGCACCGTGCGGCCCGTCGCGACCTGACCCTCGGGCACGCAGAGCGTGACGATCTTCACCAGATCGCCCACCTCCATCCCGCCGGCCTTCAGGCAGGCCACCAGGTTCTTCATCGCCCAGCGCATCTGGTCTTCCAGCCCCTCGGCGATCTCGCCGTCAGGCGTCACGCCCACCTGGCCCGAGATGATCAGCCGACGCCCCGGCCCGTGCCGCACCACGTGGGTGTAGTTGCCCAGCGGCGCGGCCACGCCCTGCGGTTCGATCCAGTCCACCATGTCGTTCTCCTCGGCCCACGGTCAGAACTTGCCGTGCTTCAGATAGGCCTCCTGCGGGTCCATGCCCCCGCGGATCGCCGTGCGGATCGCGCTTTCGGCGCCGATCGCGGTCTCGGCCTCGCCGACCACCTCCTCGACGATGTCCTGCGGAATGCGCACCAGGCCGTCGCGGTCGCCCAGCAGGAAATCGCCCGGCGCCACGTCCACCTCGCCGATGCGGATCTCCTCGCCCACCGCCGCGGGCAGCCACCAGCCGACGATGTCGCGCGGGGTGAAGCCCGCGCCCCAGACCTGGAACCCCATCTCGATCATGAACTCCGCATCGCGGATCATCCCGTCGACGGCCGCCCCGCGCACGCCCTTGTCGCGCAGGGTCTCGGCCGAAAGCTCGCCCATATGCGCCACGGTTCCGTCGTTGGGCTGGTTGCACCAGACATGGCCGTCCGGGCATTGCGACAGCAGACCCGTCCAGGCCAGCAGCGTCTCATGCGCATCCGCGGTCGGGTCGACCTTGCCCAGGATGGTGAAGGCCGGGCCCGCCATGCGTTGGCCCGGGATCAGCGGGCGCAGGCGCGGCGGCAGGGTGAAGTCGCGCCGGCCCATGGCGCGCATCACGTCGTGGATCACGCCGGTATAGCAGGCCTCCAGCCGCTCGGTGATCGCCGCGGTGCGTTCGGTCATGTCGTCCCCCTCAGGCGGCCGGCAGGCAGGCGGGGCCCAGCGGCTCGAACGTCTTGTAGGTCAGGATGAACTCCTGATGCCCCAGCGCTTCGGAGCGGGTGCGCCCGCCCGCCGCCGCCGCCAGCGTCTTGGCATGGATCTCGTCCCCCACCTCGGCCAGGGGCGCGCCGCGCAGCACGCGGCCGGCATCCACGTCCATGTCGTCCTGCATGCGGGCATAGGTCTCGGGGTTGGCGCAGATCTTCAGCACCGGCGAGATGGCCGAGCCGACGACGGAGCCGCGCCCGGTCACGAAATACGTCAGATGCGCCCCGCAGGCCATCAGCTCCGCGATCTCGGCGTTGTCGTTAATGTTGGGAAAGCCCCAGCGCACCTCTCCGTCCGGCACGACGTCGAGCAGGTAGAGCCCGCCGCGCGGCGGCGCATCGCCCGGCTTGAGCAGGCCCGAAATGGCCGAGGCGCCGGACTTGGCATAGGCGCCCAGGCTCTTCTCCTCGATCGTGCTCAACCCGCCCTCGGCGTTGCCGGCGGCGAAGCTGCCGTAGCCGAGCGTCGCGTAGTAGCGCGCCGCCTTTTCGACCGCCCCGCGCAGCTCATCCGCCAGCTCGGGCGTCGCGGCGCGGTCGGCCATGACGTGCTCGCAGCCGATCAGCTCGCCGGTTTCCTCGAAGATGCAGGCGGCGCCCTCCGCCACCAGCCGGTCGAAGGCCAGCCCCGCCGCCGGGTTGCCGGTGATCCCCGACGTCCCGTCGGAGCCGCCGCAGACCGTGCCCACCACCAGCTCCGACACGTCCATCGGAACCCGCTGCGCCGCCGCCAGGCCCGGCAGCTCGCCTTCGAGGAACGCGCATCCCGCCGCGATGGCCCGGGCCGTGCCGCCGACGCCCTGGATCACCACGGTCTCCACGGGCCGGCCGCTCGCCTCCACCGCCCGGTGCAGGCGCGACTTGTCGAAGCTTTCGCAGCCGAGGCTGACCAGCAGCACCGCGCCCACGTTGGGATGGGTGCACAGCGCCTCCATCATCCGCTGCGCGTACTCGTTGGGATAGCAGCCAGGAAAGCCGATCAGATGCACGCCGTCGCCGCCATGGGCATCGGGCCAGCGGCGGAACTCGGTCGTGATCTCCCGCGCCACGTGGTGCGCGCATTCCACAAGATACGCGACGACCGCGACGTTGCGGATGCCCTTGCGCCCGTCGGCGCGGGGATGGCCGGTCAGGGTCATGCGTCCTCCAGCGTAAACGTCGGCGTCCAGTCGGAGCGCATGTTGTGCACATGCACATGCTCGCCCCGCGCGATGTCGCGCGTCGCCACGCCGATGGGCATGCCGTATTTCAGAACGCGCTCGCCCGCGGCGATGTCGCGGGCGGCGATCTTGTGGCCCAGGGTCAGCGGGGCGGGCAGCGCCGTCTCGCCCTCGTCCAGCGCCAGGGTCTCTCCGGCGGCCAGGCTCGCGCCGACCACCAGCACCGCATCCTCCGGCGCCAGCCGGATCAGTCTTGGATCGCGCATGGCCGCGCCCTCCCCGTCGCGGGCGGTCTGACGCCGCCCCGACGCGCAGCCTAGGCCGCGCCGCCGCGCTGGGAAAGCGTCGTCAGATCGGATTGATCCGAAGGTTCAGCCACCAGTCCGACACCTGCGGCCAGTGCCGCGACTTGGCATAGTGCGGATCCTTCGACGTGAAGGCGCCCTTGAAGACGAACACTCCCTCGCGCGTCGGCGCCGTCAGCAGCAGCTCGTGCACGAACAGCCGGTCGTGGAACACGCCGTCCAGCATCACGTCGTTCAGCCGCGTGCGGAAATGGGCGAAGTAGAGCGCCCCCTCCTGCCGCAGGCGACGCACCTGCAGGGGCAGGTTGGCGCGCGTCGCATGCTCCATCTTGCCGTTGAACTCCTGCAGGAACAGGAACAGCTCGGGCTTGCCGGCGGCGAACTTGTTGTCGTTCTGAGAGCCGATCTCGTCCGGCGCGTAGCGGCGCACCGACACATGCGGCGCCATGCGGTGAAAGGCGCCGCGCGCCTCCTGCATGGTCTCCGTCTCGCCCAGCTGCCAGAACGTCTCGTAGCGGCGCGCCTGGCTGTCGGGGTCCTCGTAGGCGGCGACGTCCAGCGCCGGCCCGGCCATGGTCAGGAATTTCGCCACGGTGCCTTCGAGCAGACGGTGCTGCGCCAGCCGCGCGGCCGGGGCGCCCTCGAACCGCTTTATCGCGTAGACGCGGCCGTCGTAGAGCTGCGCGTGCCGGGCCGAGAGGTCGCGGTCGACCACCGGTCCGTAGATGCGGTCGAAATCGAAGACCACGGCCTTGCCGTCGGTATCGGCGTAGAGCGCGAAAAGGCCCTTCAGCTCCGCCACCTGCGAGGTGAGGGCGCGGATCGTTTCGGCCTGCGCGTCGGCGGCGTCGGCGCGGGCGCCGCGGGCCTCGGCCCGGGCGGCGGCGAGCTCGGCGCGCGCGGCGATGATCTTGCCCTCCAGCTCCTCGCGCAGAAGGGTCAGGGCCTCTTCCTTGCCGCGCTCCTGCACGCGCAGGGCGTCGTCATGGGCGTTGCGCAGGCTGACCAGCTCGCCCTCATGGGTGCGCTCCAGCGTGGCGAGGGCGATCTCGTGGCTGGCGGCGCGCTGATCGGCCAGCCAGGCGCCCATGCCGCCCATGACCGCGGCCGTGGCCACGCCGCCGGCCACCGCGGCGCGCGTGGCGCCGAACAGGCCGCCGCTCTCCTCCCCGCTCATGGCTGCACGGTGCCCGACACGGGCTGCCCGCCGATGGGACATGAGCAGCCGGAGCCCACGGGCGCCGGATAGCTGAGCGAGCAGGCGCCTTGCGGGGTGGAGCAGGTGTAGCCCTGCTGCTGCGCCAGTCTCAGCGCCGGCCCCAGCAGCGGCCTCGGCGCCGGTCTCGTCGTCGACGGCGAGGCGTGGAGGCCCGCAGCCGGACCGGCGGGGACGGCCGGTTGCGGCGGCAGGCTCTGCGGACCGTGCGGCGAAGGGGACGGATCGGCGAACGCCAGCGCCAGAACCAGCGCGGCCGTGGGGGCGTAGGGCATGGCGGCCTCCCTAACGCATTGAACAACTACGCGTTGAGCGTGCCACATCGCTCCTGTTTACGCAACGAAAACCCCGGTTTCCAAACCGTTGCTGCGAGGTGAGGCGAGGCGCGCCGCCGGCCCCGACGTCGCCGGAGCGTGGGGGCCGGTCGGCGCGTTAGGGCCGCGCGGCGCGCTCAGCCCATCAGCTTGGGATCAAACGGATAGCGCGACAACAACTCGTGCCCGTCCTCGGTGATCAGCACCTGATCCTCCAGCTTGACGCCCTCCTTGCCGCCGACCTCGCCCAGATAGACCTCCACGCACAGGACCATGCCCGGCTCGGTCACGTAGTCGAACAGCCCCTCGCGCCAGTCCTGCGGATAGACGATCAGGGGCCACTCGTCGCACAGGCCCACGCCGTGCATCTTGGCGCCATAGCGCTGCTCGACATATTTCTCGGGCAGCTGGTGGCCGCCGAAGGTGAGGTCCTTGAAGGGGATGCCCGGGCCCAGCATCGCCGTGTTCTCGACGATGTGCTGGTGGGCGATGCGGTGCAGCTCCTTCTGCGCCTGCGTCGGCTCCCCCTCCCCGATGAACCAGGTGCGGGAGATGTCGACGCACATGCCGTAGACCCCGACCAGATCGGTATCGAAACCCAGCAGCTCCCCCTCCTTCACGATGCGGGGGCCGCATTCCTGAAACCACGGGTTGGTCCGCTGGCCGGAGGCCATCAGCCGCGTCTCGATCCACTCGCCGCCGCGCTTGATGTTGCCCTTGTGAAGCTCCGCCCAGATCTCGTCCTCGGCCGCGCCGGGGACCGCGACCTTACGCATCTCGTCCATCGCATGGTCGCAGGCGACCACGGCGCAACGCATGGCCTTGATCTCGTCGGGGCCTTTGACGACGCGGGCCTTTTCGGTGACCTCCTCGCCCTCCATCACCTCGATGCCGCGGGCCTCCAGCGCGCGCAGGCCGTGGACCATGATCTTGTCCACCGCCAGGCGCTTGTTGCCGGGACAGTGCTGCCGCATCAGATCTTCGATCTCGGCGGCGAAGTTGGTCGCGTTCTCGCGCGTGCCGTCGCCGTTGGAGAAGTAGAAGAAGCTGGCGTTCCCGCGGAACGTGTCCTGCACCAGCGGGTTGAAGCTGGTCAGCAGATCGCCGAGCCGCTTGAAGTCCCAGATGCACATGTAGCCGTCGGCGGCGACGAAGCAGGCGCGGAACGGGTTGTGCGCGTTCCACAGCTGCATGTTCGTCGTGTCGGAGGCATAGCGGATGTTCAGCGGGTCATAGAGCAGGATGGCGCCGTAATCCCGGTCGTGCAGATGGCGCACCAGCCGGTCGAGGCGGAAGCGGCGCATGGCAGGCAGGTCCGGGCATTCCAGCCCCGCGGCCGCGAATTCCCGATAGGCGAGCGGGGTCGGCCCGATCTCCACCCGGTCGTCGTCGTCGGGGGTGTTGTCGGGGCGCAGGCCCGGGGCGATCTTGCGGGTGTCGGCATAGTGGACGTTCATCGGCGGGCCTCCCTTGTTAGGCTCACGCTGCGCCCGGCGAGGCCGCCGATTCTGTTCCGTTCGCGCCTTCCGCAGCGTCGCTTTTCGGATGCGTCGAAGGACCGTCATGCCCGCCCACGATCCGTTCTACGACGATCCGGCCTTCGTGCGGTTCTACGATCCGTCCGAAGGGTGGGGCCCGGCCTTCGACGCGGCGATGCGGCTGGCGGAGGGGGCGGGTTCGGTCCTTGATCTGGGCTGCGGCACCGGGGTGCTGGCCGTCGCCCTGGCAAGGACGAGGCGGGAGGTCTGGGGCGTGGACCCCGCGGGCGCGATGCTCGACGTGGCGCGCGAGCGGCCCGGCGGCGCGGCCGTGACATGGGTCGAGGCGCCGGCGCAGGACTTCGACCTGGGCCGGCGGTTCGACCTGATCTGCATGACCGGCCACGCGTTCCAATGCCTGCTGACGGAGGCGGACCGCCGCGCCATGCTGCGCCGCTGCGCCGTGCATCTCGCCCCGAACGGGCGGCTGATCTTCGACAGCTGGTCGCCGCGCCGCCGAGTGTGGGGGGCATGGACGCCGCAGCGCCAACGCTTCGAGGTGGAGGTCGACGGCGTCCGCGCCCTGCGCTGGAGCGACGCCGCGCAGGACCCGGTGCAGGGGATCGTCGCCTACCGCTCCCATGTCCTGATCGAGGGGGCCGCGGCGCCCATGACCGCCGTCTCCCGCCTGGCGTTCCCGTCGCGCGAGGCGCTGGTCGCGGACCTCGCCGCCGCGGATCTGCATGCGGACCGCTGGTTCGGCGACTGGCAGGGCGCGCCCTGGACGCCCGAGGCCGAAAACATCATCCCCGTCGCGCGGCTCGACTGAACGCCGGCGGCGCGTCGGCTCGGCCGCCGCGCCCCTGCAAGGGGCCTCGTCCGCCCTGCGGGCGAACCTCGGCGGGTCGCTGCGCTGGCGGGGCGTCGCG
>JBCBYE010000158.1:0-8069 GCA_039816075.1 Pseudomonadota bacterium
CGCGCGGCCAGCTGCAGGGACAGGCACTCCGCCAGGCCGCGCGCGCCGAGACCGGCCGGCTCGCAGGCCTGCAGCAGCGCCAGCGCCGGCGCCGCGTCCTGCGCATCGGCGCCCAGGCGCGCCGCGATCTGCAACGGGTCGTCCGCCAGCCGGTCTCGGCGCGCGCGGCCTGGCGGAGTGCCTGTCCCTGCAGCTGGCCGCGCGCGACCGGCTTGACCCCGCGATGCAGGCGCTTCTGGCGCATCTGCCGCTGCTGGCCATGGCCGACCGCCGGGCCCTGCGTCGCGTCTGCGGCGTGGACGACGAGGATCTGACCGACATGATCGCCGAGATCCGCGCGCTCGACCCGCGCCCCGGCCGCTCCTTCACCGTGCCCGCGGCGCTGGCCGTCGCGCCCGACGTGCTGGTGACCGCCGCGCCCGAGGGCGGCTGGCGGGTGGAACTGAACGAGGCGACCCTGCCGCGCCTTTTGGTCAGCAACGTCTACGCCGCGCATGTCTCCGCCGATCGCGAGGCGCGGCGCTTCGTGTCCGACTGCGCGCAGTCCGGCGCGTTCCTCCTGCGCAGCCTCGACCAGCGCGCCCGCACCATCCTGCGCGTGGCGACGGAGGTGGTGCGCCGTCAGCAAGGCTTTTTCGAGCAGGGGGTGGCGGCGCTGCGCCCCATGACGCTGCGCCAGGTGGCCGACGAGATCGGCGTGCACGAGAGCACCGTCAGCCGCGTGGCGGCGGGCAAGCACCTGGCCTGTCCGCGCGGCACGTTCGAGCTGCGCTGGTTCTTCACCCAGGCCATCGCGGCCGTGGACGGGGGCGAGGCGCATTCCGCCGCGGCCATCCGCGCCCGCCTCCGCGGCCTGATCGAGGGCGAGGACGCTCGGCGCACCCTGTCCGACGACGCGCTCGTAACCCTTCTGAAAGCCGACGGCGTGGATATTGCGCGGCGGACCGTGGCCAAATACCGTGAAGGCATGAACATTCCGTCCTCGGTCCAGCGGCGTAGGCTCAAGGCTCAGGCCTCCTGACGTCTCGACCCGCGGGGGGCGGCCCAACCCCCCTCCGCGGCGGCCGAACCAGGCCGGAATGGCTGTGCGCCGCCCTCGCCCGGCGGCGTGCGGCGCAGCGTCCGGGAGGGACCATGCACATCCAGGTCAACGGCAAGCAGTTCGACGTCGGCGATTCGCTTCGCGGGCACGTGGAAGACCGGATTCTCGCGGCGGTTGAGAAATATTCCGAGAACCCCATCGACGGCGTGGTGACGTTTTCCCGCGACGCGCACGAGATCGTGTGCGACGCCACCGCCCATCTGTCGACCGGAATGCATGCCAAGGCCAGCGGCCGCGCCGGCGACGCCTACGCGGCGGCGGAGGCGGCGTGCGACCGCATCGAAAAGCAGCTTCGCCGCTACAAACGCCGACTCAAGGACCATCACAAGGCCCGCCAGGATCCCATCCAGGCGCTCGAAGCCTCGGCCTACGTGCTGCAGCCCGAGCCCGAAACCGCCGAGCCGGAGGCCGAGCCAGACAGCCTCGATCCCATGATCATCGCCGAACTTCGGCACAAGATTCAGTCGCTTAGCGTAGGCGAAGCGGTCATGCAGATGGAGATGGCGGACGAGGGATTCCTCCTTTTCAACAACGATTCCCATGGCGGGCTCAACGTGGTATTCCGCCGGCCCGACGGGAACATCGGCTGGATCGATCCGGCGAATCTTCCCAAGGGCTGAGCTGGCCGACGCCCGTCGGCGTCCGCGCTGCGAAAGTCGCGCGGACGCGGACATCAGAGCCTTGCCTCCGGCGCCTTGCGCGCGCGTTTGATCGGAACGGACATGACCATCGACGGCCTCATCCGCCCTGACGCCGTGTTCGCCGCCCTCAAGGCGTCGAGCAAGAAGCAGCTGCTGCAGGAACTCGCCCTGCGCGCGGCCGACCGGCTGGACATGGAGCAGCGCACGGTCTTCGACGCCCTCATGGATCGGGAGCGTCTGGGCCCGACCGCCATGGGTCGCGGCGTGGCCATCCCCCATGCCCGTCTGCCCGGCGTGGAACGGATCACCGGATTCTTCGCGCGGTTGGATCGGGGCGTGGATTTCGACGCGGCGGACGGCGCGCCGGTGGACCTCGCCTGCCTGCTGATCGCGCCCCAGGATGCAGGCGCCGACCATCTGCGCGCCCTCGCCCGCATCTCCCGCCTGCTGCGCGACGACGGCCGCTGCGCCAAGCTGCGCGCCACGGCCGATGCCGCCGCCCTCTATGCCATCCTGGTGGAGGATCTGGCGAGCGACGCCGCCTGAGCGCTGCGGCCGCCTCGCCTGTCCGCGGAGGCTTCGGCGTCGAGGGGGAGTGCGGGCGGGGCCGATGTTCCGCCGCCAGGCGGAACGAGGGGCCGACCGCCCCCTCGGCGCCGAACCGTCAGGCCGCGAGCGCCGGGTCCAGCGCCACGCCGTCCACCGTCACGCGGTGCATCAGCCGCCGGTGGCCCTGGTAGTCGTTGACCGCCTTGTGCCAGGTCGCCCGGTTGTCCCACATCGTCACGTCGCCGACCTGCCAGCGCACCCGGCACTGGAACTCCGGCATCTGGCAATGGGCGTAGAGCATCGCCAGAAGCGCGTCGGATTCCGACGGCGCCAGCTGCTCGATGCGCAGCGTGAAGCCGGGATTGACGTAAAGGCCCCGTCGTCCGCTCAGCGGGTGGCGGATCACCACCGGGTGGCGCGCGTCCTGCGTCGCCGCCTCTGGGTTGCCGATGCGCCCGGTCGCGGCGGTCTCGTCGTCCTGCCGCGCGGCCCCGAATGCATGCCGCGAGGAATGCAGCGCCGTCAGACCGTCCAGAAAGCCGCGCATCGTCGGCGACAGCGCCTCGTAGGCCGCGGCCATGGAGGTGAAGAGCGTGTCGCCGCCGAAGGGCGGCGTCTCCACCGCCCGCAGGATCGACCCCATCGCCGGGACCTGATCGTAGGAGTGATCGGTGTGCCAGCCCTCGCCGATCGCCCGCGTCTGATCCTTTTCCTTCAGCACCATCGCGATCTGAGGGTGACCCTCGACCGGCTTGAAGAAGCGGTTGACGTTGATCGGGCCGAAGCGCTGGGCGAAGGCCAGATGCTCGTCCGGCGTGCAGTCCTGGCCGCGCAGCACGACGACGGAGTGTCGGACGAACGCGTCGCGGATCGCCTCGAAATCCGCGTCGCGGCGAATGTCCGCGCCGAAGATCTCGGCGCCCAGTCCGCCGGTGAGGGGTTGGATGTCCATGGTCGCCTCCCTGCCTTGCTTTGCGTCAGTCTAGCAGGGAGGCGCCGTCGGGGGGAGCCGGCGTGCGGCGCCTCAGTGCACGCTCACCGGCGTGCGGTCATGCTGCCGCGCCAGGCGAAAGGCGAGGCCGCGGTCGTCGGTCAGCGCCAGGCGCTCGCCCTCGGCGGAGTGGATCGCGTAGATCCGCGCCTCGCCCGGCGGGGTCTGGGGCAGGGCGGCGGCCTCCTCGGGGCGCAGCTCCCGCACGTAGACGATGTCGCTAGGCAGGTCGGCGGCGGGGCCGGTCATCTTTCGGTCGTCGCGGTCGGCGTCGGTCATGGCGTCATCCCTTTGCACAGGCGATTTCGCGCGGCTCAGCCGCGGCTGATCTTCACGGTCTGAACCACGGTCTCCGGCACGCGTCGGCTGAGGTCCACGTGCAGCAGGCCATTCTCAAGGCTCGCGCCCTCCACCTCCACGCCGTCGGCCAGAACGAAGCTCTTCTGGAACTGGCGGGCGGCGATGCCGCGATGCAGGAACACCCGCTCGTCGCCCTCGTCGGATTGGCGGCCGCGGATCATCAGCTGACGGTCCTCGACGGTGATCGTCAGATCCTCGTCGCGGAATCCGGCGACGGCGAGCGTGATGCGGTAGGCGTGCTCGTCCCGCTGCTCGATGTTGTAGGGGGGGTAGCCTTCGTTGGAGGCCTTGGCGGTGCGCTCCACCAGCCTGTCGAGCTGTTCGAAGCCCAGCAGAAAAGGGTGCGAGGCGAAGGTCATGCGCGTCATGGCGGGCCCGTCCTTGGTTCAAGCGACGTGAGATGCGGGGCCCCTGACGGCGACCCCGCGCCAGCGAAATATGGGCAGGGGCGCCAAGGGTTTCAATCGGCCGAGGCGCAGGCGCGCCGCGGCGCCCCGGATCGAGGCGCCCCTCGGCGTTCGAGCGGGGCCGCCGGCGAGGCGACGCGCCGCGACGCTTGCCCCGGCGCCGCCCCGCCCGCTAGCGTCAGGGGCATGAGCCAGTTTTCCGTCATCGTGGTCGGCGCCGGCGTCGCCGGCCTGTGCACCGCCTGGTCGCTGCTCGACCGCGGCGCCCGCGTCACCGTGGTGGAGCGGGAGGCGGCGCCCGCCCCTCGCGCCGCCTCCACCGATCATCATCGGCTGATCCGCCACGGTTACCCGTCGCGGCCCGGCTACGGCCGCCGCATCCCCCAGGCCTTCGCCGCCTGGCGCGAGATCTGGGCGCGGCTGGAGGGGGCGGAAAGCCGCTGGCTGCACGAGACCGGCGTTCTGACCTGCTCGCGCGCGGCGGGCGACCATGGCGACCGCGCCGTCCTGCAGATGGAGGCGGCGGGCGTGGATGTGGAGCGGTTGCCGGCCGCGGAGCTCGCGCATCGCTTCGCGCATCTGGAAACGGCGAACGTGGCCTATGGCGCGGTTTCGCCCGGCGGGGCGCTGATGTGCGGGCGCATCCTGACCGATCTCGCCTCCGCCCTGCGGGCCCGCGGGGCGGAGGTGCTGGAGCGCAGCCCGGTCAGCGCCGTCACCGCCGGCGGCGAGGTGCGCCTGGCCGACGGACGCGCCCTCTCGGCCGATGCGGTTCTGCTCTCGGCGGGGGCGGAGGCGCCGCGCCTCGCGCCGCAGCTGTTTTCCGACCTCACCTACAACCGCACCCTGATCGTCTACGCCCGCCCGCCGGAGGATCTGGCCGAGGCGTGGCGGAACGCCCCGTCCTGGTCCGGCCTCGACGGGGACGGCGATCTCTGGGGCCTGGCCCCGGTGGAGGGATTGCCGCCCAAGCTGGGCTCGGCCGCCCTGCGGCGGGTGGATCCCGGCGATCATGACCGTCAGATCCGGCCCGAGGAGATCCAGGCTCTGCTGGCCGCCTATGGCGGACGCTTTCGCGGGATCGACCGGTTCACCCTCGCCTGGGGCCAGGCCAACTACTGGATGGGCGCCGAGGGCGAGGAGTTCCAGCTGCGCCGCGACGGCCGCCTTTGGGGCGTCAGCGCCGACAGCGGGCACGGCTTCAAGTTCGGCGCGCTCACCGGGCAGGACGTGGCCGAGGCCATGACCGGCGCGGCGAGCTTCGAAGAGGTGCGCCTGCGCATGACCTGCCGCGCCGCCTAGGTTGCCGAGCAGATCGCCGGGCAGGTCGACGCCGACGGCTTCGTCCCGCCCGGCTCCGACGCAGGAGGCCCCGGATTAGGTCCGGGGCGAGCCTGCGCCCGGCGACGCCGCGCGCGCGGACCTCAGCCTCGGTGATGCAGGATGCGGCCGATGACGTTCAGCAGCAGCTGCGCGGCCAGGATCGACGTGGAGCCCGTGGGATCGTAGTCCGGCGCCACCTCCACCAGGTCGACGCCGACGATGCGATGCCGCGCCGCCAGGCCCGCCAGCAGCTCCAACCCCTCGTAGTAGAGGAACCCGCCATGGCTGGGCGTGCCGGTGCCCGGCGCGATGGAGGGGTCGAAACCGTCGATGTCGATGGTCACGTAGACCTGCGCGCCGGCGGGGATGCGGGCGAGCACGCCCTCGACCCCCAGCGCGCGGGCCTGACGCACGCTGAGAATGTCCGAGCCCATGGCCCGCGCCGCCTCGTAGCCCTCGCGCGCCGTGGAGCTGACGTTGCGGATGCCGATCTGGGTCAGCCCGCTCACCCAGTCCTTCTCCGCCGCGCGGCGCATCGGGTTGCCGTGGCCGCGCGTGACGCCGTGACGTTCGTCGACGAAGTCGAGATGCGCGTCGAGCTGCACGATGTGGATCGGCCCGCCTTGCCATTCCGGGCCGCCATAGGCCTCGATGCACGGGATGTTCACCGAATGGTCGCCGCCGATCACCACCGGCATCGCCCCGGCCGCCAGCGCGGCCCGCACCCCCGTCTCGATATTGCGGTGGGAGGCGAGCGTGTCCGTATGGACGATGTCCGCATCGCCCATGTCGACCAGCCGCGCGCCGTCCAGATAGACGACGTCGTCCTCGTGGTCGTAGGCGCCGGCATGGCCGAAACTGAACAGCGTGGAGGCCTCGCGCACGCCGCGCGGGCCGAAGCGGGCGCCGGCGCGCCATTGCGTGCCTGCATCGAAGGGCGCGCCGAGGATCGCCACGTCGGCGTCGATCGCGTCCCAATCCTCGGCGATGGGGGCCTTGCCGAAGGTGCAGATGCCGGTGAAGGGCAGGTTCAGGCGGCCGCTGTCATAGCCGTGGGACATGGCGTGGGTCCTTCGAAAGGGGGGGTCGCGTCAGCGCGCCCATATCGGACCCCCGCGCGCCGCGCCGCAACCCGGGCGGCGCCGCTTCGCGGCGGAACGGCTCAGGCCAGGGCGGCGACGCGGTCCGCCATGTCCTGCATCGCGCTGCGGTAGGGTCCGGGGCCGTAGCTGGCCCGCGCCGCGCCGGCCTTCGCGGCCTGTGCAAGGGTCAGGTCGCCCATCATCATGACGTTCACCGGCAGGGGCGATGCGCGCGCGATCCGGGCGATCAGCGCGAGGTCCGTCAGGCCGGGAACGAAGAAGCCCGCCGCGCCCGCCGCCGCGTAGGCCGCGGCCCGTTCCAGCGCCGCGTCGACGCGCCCCGCATGCGTCGCCGGATCGGTCCCCAGAAACAGGTCCGTCCTGGCGTTGATGAAGAGGGGAACCCCCTCCGCCTCCGCCGCGCCGGCGGCCGCGGCGATGCGCTCGGCCTGATCGGCGATCGGGTGCAGACCCTCGCCGTGCACGATCCGATCCTCGATGTTGAGGCCGACGGCGCCGGTGGCGATCAGCTTGCGCACGTTCTCCGCCGCCTCGGCCGGGGCGAGGGCGTAGGCCCCCTCGAAATCCACCGTGACGGGCAGGTCCACCGTCTCCACGATGCGGCCGACCAGCGTCAGCACCAGCTCCAGCGGCATGCGCTCGCCATCGGGATAGCCGTGGGCGGCGGCCATCGACCAGCTGCCCGTGGCCACGGCCGGCGCGCCGGCGCGGGCCAGGGTCGCGGCGCCGCCCGCATCCCAGATGTTGTAGAGCGCCAGCGGTCGTCCCGGCCGGTGCAGGGCCCTGAACTGCAGGGCCTTGTCCGTCTGCGTCATGGTCTTTTCTCCTTCGTCGCGGCGCGGCCGTGCCGTCTTTCCAATTCGATCAGCCGTTGCTTGCGCCACAGCCCGCCGCCATAGCCGGTCAACGACCCGTCGGCGCCCAGGACGCGGTGGCACGGTACGACCAGCGCGATCTGGTTCGCGCCGTTGGCCCGCGCCACGGCGCGCGCGGCGCCCGGACGGCCGAGGCGGCGGGCGATGTCGGAATAGCTGCGGGTTTCGCCCGGCGGGATGCGGCGGAGCTCGTCCCAGACCTGCGCGGCGAAGGCGCTTCCCGAATAGGCCAGCGGCGTGGCGAAATCGGCGCCGCGTCCGTCGAAGAAGGCGGCGAGTTCCTCGGCGACCTGCGCGCCGGGGGCGGTCCGGCCGATCCCGATGCGGCCCTTGGCGGCGACGCGAAGGCGAGCCAGCTCCGTCCGCAGCGCCTTGCGGTCCACGAATTCCAGCAGGTGCAGATGGGTCGGGCCGGCGACCGCCACCATGTCGCCCAGCGGCGTCGCGATCCACTCGGCGAACAGCAGCGGATCGGGATGCAGCCGCCCCGGCGCCACGCCCAGCAGGCCCGCGAAGGCGGCGCGAAAGGCGCTGGCGGACTCGAACCCCGCGTCCAGCTGCGCCTCGATCACCTTGCCGCCGGCGCCGATCGTCTCGAACCCGTCGCGCAGCCGCCGTTGCCGCGCCATCTCCAGAAACGTCATGCCGAACTGCCGCTTGAAGCTGCGGCGCACGGTCGAAAGATCGAAGCCCAGGCGCGTCACGTCCGCCTCGGACC
>JBCBYE010000020.1:0-16072 GCA_039816075.1 Pseudomonadota bacterium
CGCGGTCAGCGCGATCTCCGCCCCCGCGGTCGTGGCGGAGGCGGCCTGCGCGGCGTCCACGACGCCCGACGCCTGGGTGATCGGGCCGCCGGCCTCCAGCGTCAGGCCCCGGGCGGCCACGTCGCCCAGCGCCAGCGCGCCCGCCGCGGTCAGCGAAACGTCGCCGCGCGCGCCGCCCGCCCCTTCGGCATCGACGCCGACGGTCCCGGCGAAGAGGTTGCCGGAGGCGCTCAGATCGACGGCGCCGCCGTCGGTGGCGAAGCCGCCGGCGGTCACGTCCAGCGCCGTGCCGGGGCCCTGGGCGAGGCTCGCCGCCTCGGCCGTCAGATCGCCGGCGAAGACGTCGCCGAAGGTCAGCGCGCCGGGGGCGAAGACCTGCACGCCTGCGCGGGCCGAGACGCCGTCGCGGTCGGTCGACAGGCTCAGCGGCCCGCCGAAGACGTTGCCGGCGGCGTCCAGCGTGATCTGCGCGCCCGCCGTCGCGACCGAGGCCGCCCCGGCCGCGTCCAGCGCGCCCGATGCCTGCGTGACGGGTCCGCCCGCGGTCAGCGAGAAGCCGTCGGCGGCGATGCCGCCCAGCCGCGCCGCGCCCGCCAGGGTCAGCGACACGTCGGCGACCGGGGCGCCGCCGACGCCGGCGTCGACGATCAGCGCGCCGCCCACGGCGTTGCCCGCCTCGGTCAGCGTCACCGCGCCGCCGGTCGTGCTCACGGTCAGATCCTGGTCGAGCGTCAGGGCCGTGCCCGCGCCCTGCCCCACGGCATCCTGGGCCGAGACGGTCAGCGCGCGCGCCGTCACGTCGCCCAGCGTCACGCCGCCGGCGGCGGTCAGCGCCACGTCCTGCCCGGCGGCCGACGCCGCCGTCTCTCCGCCCAGAAGGTTGCCGGCCTGGGTCAGCGTCACGGCGCCGCCGGCGCTCAGCGTCGATCCCGCCGTCACGTTCAGCGCGGTCCCCGCGGCCTGGCTCAGCCCGTCCACGGCCGTCGCGCGAAGCGACGCGGCGGAAATGTCGCCCAGCGTCAGCGCGCCCGTGGTGTCGAGCAGCACCGCCGCGGCAGCGGCGCCGCCCAGCGTGGTGTCGACGAAGACCGGACCGCCCAGCGTGGCCCCGGCGCCTGCGAGGTTGACCACCGTGCCGGGCGTCAGCACGCGCGTCGTGCCCGTCACCGTGATGTCGGCGCCGGGCGCGAGTCCCAGCCCGCCCGACGCCTGCATCGTCAGATCGGTCAGATCCACTTCGCGCAGCGCCAGAAATCCGCTGCGCGCCACGTCCGCCACGCCGCCGCCGACCAGGTCCAGCGTCAGGCCGAAGGCGTTGGCGGCATTGGTCAGCGTGATGACCGATGCGTCGAAGCGCGCAGTGCCGGCGGCGGCGATGACGTCGACGCCGGTCAGCGCGCCGGCGGCCGCCACGTCGAGATCGGCCGCCTCGACGGCGCCCAGGGTCAGGTCGCCGGCGGCGCGCACGGTCACGTTCTGCACCGAAAAGCCGGTGCCGGAGGTGTCGATGTTCAACTCTCCGCCGAAGACGTTGCCGGCATCGGTCAGCGAAATCGCCTGGCCCGGCGCCACGATGTCGACGTCTCCGACCACGTCGAAGCGGCCGGCGGCGGTCAGCGGGCCGCCCGCGATCAGCTCCGCGCGCTGCGCCGCCAGGTCCCGCAGCGCCAGCGCGCCGCCGGCCTCCACCGACAGCACGCCCGCCAGATCCACCGACGGCAGCGAGGTCGCGCCGTCGGAGATCAGGGTCAGCGTCTCCGCCGCGCCCATGCCGGGGCCGAGCAGGCCCTGCGGCGCCTCGATCGTCACGGTGGAGAACGACAGGAACAGCGTGTCGCCCGCGACGCGCACCGCGCCCACGCCGTCCGAAGGCTGACCCGGAAAGGCCGCGTCGGCGCGCAGCGTCATGGCCGGCAGCACCAAGGTGGCGCCGTCCAGCGTCAGGTCGCGCCCGGCCTCGAAGGTGAAGCTGTCGGCGCCGGCGTTCACCACGCCCACGCCCGGCTCGAAGATGATGTCGCGCGTCGCCTGCAGGGTCACGTCGCCGGTCAGCGCCGCGAGCGAGCCGGCCGAGACGGTGGCGTCGGTTCCGGGCCCGCCGAGATCGTCGAAGTCGATGTCGCCGCCCGCGGGCGCGCCGCCGGAGGCCGAAATGGTCAGGTCGCGCGGATCGAACAGGATGCGGCCGTCCTCGCCCAGGGGCGCGGAGAGATCGCCGAGGCCCGCGAAGGCCAGATCGCCGGCCGAGGAGATCTCGACGAAGCCGCCGTCGCCGCCCTGCGGCCCGCCGCGGGCCTCCACGCCGCCGAAGAAGGCGGTGAGCTCGTCCGACCAGAAGATCGCCAGGCCGCCGTCGCCCTTGCCCGTGGCGGAGACGGTGATGAAGCCGCCCTCCTCCACCCCGGTGCGCCGGGCCGGGCGCAGGCCGCCCCGGTCCGGTCCGCGGCCGGTCTTGCCGCCGCCCACGCGCACGCGCCCGCCGCCGTCGCGGCCGGAGGCGTCGATGCGCGCCGTGGACCTGATCAGCACGTCGCCGCCGGTCACGTCGACCTGGCCGCCGGTGCGGCCCGCCACGTCGAGCGTGCCCGTCACCTCCACCCGCCCGCCGCCGCCGTCGAGCACGATGGTCCCGCCTTCGACCCGGGCGCTTTTCGCCTCGATCACGCCGCCCGCATGCACGACCGACTCGATCGCCCCGCGCACGGCGGAGGCGGACAGCACGATGGTCCCGCCCTCCGCCGCCAGCTTGCCGAAGTTCATCACTTTGGCGCCCGGCGCCGGGGCGGCGTCGGCCACGTCGATCTCGAACATCCCGTCGCCGGAGATGTCGACCGAGAAGCTCTCCTTCCCGGCCATGACGATGCGGCCGACCTTGCCCTCGATCACGCCGCGATTGACCACCTCGGGCGCGACGAAACCCGCCAGGCCCGCATCGCCGAAGGTGATCGTGCCCTCGTTGACGATGGCGGCGCCGGGCTTGCCCGGCTTGTCGAACTTCATCTCGCCGCGCATGAACGCGTCGTTCTCGATGTCCGCGGTGGTCACCAGCAGGCCGCCCACGTCGACGACGGAGCCCTGGTGGAACATCACGCCCGACGGGTTCACCAGCCAGACGTTGCCGTTGGAGGTCAGCTTGCCGCGGATATGGCTCGGCAGACCGTCGAGCACACGGTTGAGCGCCACGGACCGGCGGCCGGGCTGCAGAAAGCGCACCGCCTCGTCCGCGTCGATGTCGAAGCTTTTCCAGTCGATGACCACCCGGCCGGAGCCCTGGCGGATCGTCGTGACGCCGCCGCGATGGGTGATGCGGGCCTGCCCGGCCTTGACCTGCCCGCCCTTGGGGCCGGCGGCGACCGGCTCGGGCATGGCGAGCAGGGTCAGCGCGCCCAGGGCCAGGGCGGTGGCCGCGCTGCGGCGCAGGCGGCCCGCGGGGGCGCGGGCCGACGAACGACCCGCGGGGGAGCGGGCCGCAGAGCCGCCGGCGAAGGCATCGGCCGCGGGACGGCCGGCGTTGCGGGTCTTGCTCATCGCGGCGATCCCCCGATCAAAAGGCGCGCGTGGCGCTGAAGAAGAACCGCCAGGCGTCGGAGCCGTTGTACTGCAGCGGCCGGTTCAGGGGCCGCGCGGCCTCCAGGTTCAGGGCGAAGCTGCCGGGCAGCTGCGTGCGGATGCCGCCCCCGGCCGAGGCGACGGCCGCGTGCACCGGCTGGCCGGTGCGCAGGTTGCGCACCTCCGCCAGGTCGCCGAAGCCGTAGACCTCCACCGGCGCGCGGAACTCCCGCCACGACACGTTGCGGTTCCAGCGCAGCTCCAACGCCGCGCCGGCCCCGATGTCGCCCGAATACTCGGACGGAAAATAGGCGCGCCCCAGCTCCGCCCCGCCGATGGAGAACTCTTCGGAGGCGAGCAGCGGCCGTTCCGCATACTGGCCCCAAAGCTTGCCCCACAGGGTCCAGCCGTCGGTCACCGGCAGCGTGCGCTCCACCTCGCCCTTGACCAGCCAGAACTCCCCGGCGCCGTCGGCCCGCGAGATGTTCTGATCGCCGGCCATGCTGGTTCCCAGAATGTCGAAGCCGCGCCGCACCTCCAGCCGCCCTTCGGTGTAGCCCAGCGCATCGCGCTGCAGCCCCTCGATCCCGAACGACAGCACGTTCAGACGATCGTCCACCACCAGGTCGGGCACGCCCGCGGCGGTGGGCGGCGCGGGGGTGATGGAGTTGATCTCCACCACCTCGAAGCCGGCGAAAAGGTCGAGGCTGAGCGACCGCGCCCGGTGCGCAGGATACCAGATGAAGGCCTCCACTTCCGTCTGGTCGGACACCACGTCGAACTGGGCGATGATGTCGCCCGGCCGGCTTTCGGAATACAGCGCGCGCAGCCGCAGGTTCAGGCCCGAGGCGCCGATGAAGGTCTGATGCTCCGCCTGCACGGTCCAGCGTTCGCGGAAATCGGCCGGAAACGGATCGTCGAAACCGGCCGACATGAAGCCCGACAGCGTGGTGGTGTCGCCGAAGGGCGACCATGAATTCACCGAGGCCACCGCGCCCATCAGCCCGTCGCCGATGATCGGCGACTGCTTGTTGTCGACGAACGCCGAGATATCGATCGGATCGCGTTCCATGTTGATGAAAAGATCCACCGCTCCCCGTTCCCCGTCGGCGAGTTTGGGGACGGCCGCGGCACGTGTCACCCCTGGAATATCGTTAAGACGCAGCAGCACCTCCTCGATATCCTGAGTCGTTGGGTTAACGAGCCCGTCGAGCGGCGCCACGATCCTCTCGGCCAGGGCGCGCACCGGGCCGACGGGGTCCGCGGGCTCCTCCACCGCGACGGTGGAGAGCACCGCCTCGATCACCTCGAGGCGCACCACGCCGCCGTCGATTCGCTGCGCCGGGACCACCACGCGGGTGAACAGATAGCCGTCGTCGCGATACAGCGCCTGCAGCGCCCCGGCGGCGGCGAACACCTCGGTCAGGCTCGCCTCGCGCCCCACCGCGTCGCCGGCCGCGTCCAGCAGCGTTTCTCGGTCGTAGACCGTGGCGCCCTCGATGAGCAGGTCGTTCAGCTGAAACCGGATGTCGTCGGCATTGGGGGGCGGGGTCTGCGAGGTGAACCGCACCTCCGTCCGCGGGCCGATGGCGCGGGCGTCGGGATCGGGCGCCGCCGTGGCGCGGCGCAGCGCGTCCGAAGGATCGTCGAAGAGAGGGGGGCGGAAGCCGCCGCCGGGACCCGGGCCCGGCGTTTGTGCGGCGGCGCTCAGGGCGCCGGCCAGCAACGCCGCGGCCCCGATCAGGCCCGAGCGCAATTGTCCCGCTATGCGCCGGAGTTCGGCCAAGCTCGCCCCTCGCTCGTCACGTCCAGCCTTGAGGAGGCGTAGCAGCCGCGTCGTCGGGGGTCAAACCGCCCCGATCGTTGCGAAATCCGCAACGTTTCGCGCCGCCGGGACAGGGCCCGCCGCCACGCTGCGCCGGCGGTCCCGCCGCCGGCGCGAAGCCTTCACTGCTCCCAGGACGGGGCGCGGATGGCGCCCACCACATGGTTGCTGTCGTCGCGGGAGCCGGTCAGCCGTTCCAGCGCGCCGGGCGCGTCGGATCCGGCCTGCCCGATGGCGCCGCTGTAGGGCCCGCGCACGGAGCGCGTGGTGCCGTCGGCGGCGATCATGACCAAACGGGCCTCTCCCCCCAGCGACACCGACTGCGAGGCGGGCACGACCGATCCGGGCGCCAGGGTCGCGACGTTGCTTTCCAGAACCACGAGATCGGACGCAACGGCGGCCCCCGCGAACATCACGGCGGCGCTCAGCGCGGCGGCGACGGTCCTCATCATCGTCTCATCTCCGAACTAGGCCGGCCCCCTCGAACGACGTTCGGGCCGGAGCTTCTGCAGACGCGGGAAACACTTGACGCGTGTCCGAAGGACGACCATCGCCGCCCTGTTACGTTCGGTCAGTTAAGCCCTCTGTCGTGAAACTACCATGAGTCGGCGGCACGGCGCAAAACCTGTGTCGTGATTGCACCGTTTAATAAGGTTTCCGAAGACGTCAGCTCGAGATTCGGTCGCCGGATTCGCCCGACGCCAGCCGATCCGCATGCAGCCGCGCCAGCGGATCGACGCCGTCGGCGGCCAGCGGGGCCATCAGCTCGCGCGCCGCGTCCGCCGGACCGCGGCGCAGCACCTCGAACGCCGCCTCGTAGGCCGTGCGCCGCTCCGGCGGGGTTTCGCGGTCGAGATTCCAGACCTGCACCGGCTCCGCCTTGCCCTTCAGCATCACGCGGCCCACCGGACGCAGCATCGGCAGGGGCTTGTCGGGCGAGGCGTGACCCTCGGCCGCCGCGCGCGCGGCCTCCGACACGGTCACGCGGGTGCCCAGGCGCTTGTTGATGCTCTCCAGCCGCGCGGCGGTGTTCATCGCATCGCCCATGGCGGTGTAGTCGAAGCGCCGGCGCCCGCCGAAATTCCCGACCGAGGCGGTCCCGTTGTGCACCCCTATGCGCGTGACGCCCAGGCCCAGATGCGCCTTGCTCTTGCGGAACGTCTCGGCGAACGCGTCCATCGCCTCGGCGCAGCGCACGGCGTTCAGCGCATGGTCCGGCTCGGAGGTCAGCGCGCCGAACAGGGCCACCACCGCGTCGCCGATGAACTTGTCGATGGACCCGTCATGCGCGGCGATGATGTCGGAGATTCCGTCGAAATACTCGTTCAGCAGCTCCGCCAGGACCTCCGGCTCCAACTGTTCGGACATGTCGGTGAAGCCGGCGACGTCGGTGAAGATGAAGCTGATCTCGCGCCGCTCCCCCCCCAGACGCAGCGAGGATCGGTCCTTGGCCAGCCGGTCCACCATGGCCGGTTCCAGGTAGTGGCTGAACGCCTGGCGGATGAACGCCTTTTCGCGGCTCGACAGGAACGCCTCGGCCGAGGCGCCGAGGCCGAAGGCGACGCCCAGGCCCAGCAGCGGCGGCACGATGGGCAGATAGGGCCCGCCCTGCAGCGACAGCATCACCGCCAGCCCCACGAAGCCGGCGGAGAAGACCACCAGCCCGCCGAGCTTGAGCAGCAGCGACACCGCGGCGATGCCCAGCGCCACCCCCAGCGCCGTCATGGCCGCGGTGACGACGATGCCCGGCGCCTCGTCCAGCGACCAGTTCAGCACCACGCGCCCGTCCAGCATCTGGCTGAGCACATGGGCATGGACCAGCACGCCGGGATTGGTGGGGTTCTCGATGGTGGTGTCGACGGTCAGCGAGGTGCGGTGACGGTCGGTCTGCTCCAGATCCGCGCCGATCATGACATAGCGGTCGCCGAACCAGTTCTTGAGGAAGATCTTCGGCAGCGCAGGGTTCAGGATCGTGTGGCTCGGCAGCGTCTGAAGCGGATCGTCGCCGTTCACCGTCTCTCGCCGCCAGTCGACGATGCCGCCCTCCTCGTCCAGGGGGAACGGCGGCTCCACCCCCGTGACCTGCAGCATGGCCGTGGGAAAGCCCGAAACGCCGCTTTGCTCGTCCACATGGTGGAACCGGCGCACCACGCCGTCGCCGTCATAGGGCACCGTCGCCAGACCCGGCGTGGCGCCGGAGCGCTCCAGAAACTCCGCCAGAAACGCTTCCTGCGGGGGGCGCAGGCCCGCGCGCTCGTCGGCGAAGGCGAGGACCAGGGGGCCGTCATAGGCGCGGATCGCGTCGATCAGGCGCTGGTCCTTCTCGGACTCCGTCGCCTGATCGATCAGGATGTCGAGGCCGATGGCCTTGGCCCCGGCCTCGTCCAGAAGGGTGATGATGTCCGCCAGGAAATCCCGATCCACCGGAGAGCGGTAGGGAAACAGCGCCAGCGTGTCCTCGGTGATGGTCAGCACGCTGACCCGAGGCTCCTGGATCGCCGTCTTGGGCGTCAGGATCACGCGCAGTCGGTCGTTGGCCCCCGCCTCCACCGCGCGCAGGGGCTGCACGTCGCGAAAGCCGTAGACGACCGCCACCGCCACGACCAGCAGGATCAGCGCGGCGCTGAGCAGGCGCGGGCTCAGCAGGCGGCGCAGCGGGCCGGGCCCGCCGCCGTCCTCCTCGGCCGGCCCGGGCGCGGCGGCGCGGGGGGTGTCGGCGGTCGCGGTCACGCGGGCCGATCTCCTTTGCTGGCAGGCGCCGGCGAAGCGCGGCGCGTTTGGCGCAACCTCCGCCGCGCATTCACATTCGTCAACCTTCGCGACCGCGCCCGACGCGTGCGGACCCGTCTGGCCCGGCCCGCGCGCCCCCGCATCCAGTCACCCAGCATCCCTCCGCCTCGGCCGCGTCGCGCGACCCGGTCAGGGGCCGCCGGGCGGCGTCCGGGCGCGCCCTCGGGGCGCGCTCAGTCCCGGGCGGGCGCGGCGGGGCGCGGGTCCGCCTCGATCAGCGGCATCAGCGCGGCCATCTCCGGCCCCCGGTCGCGACCGGTCAGGGCCCGGCGCAGCGGCTGGAACAGCGCGCGGCCCTTGCGGCCCGTGGCGGCCTTCAGCGCGCCGGTCCACTCGCCCCAGGTCTCCGGCCCCCAGGGGCGCGGCGGCAGGGCGGCGAGGGCCTGGGCCACATAGGCCGCATCCTCTTCGGCCGGCGCGGCCTGCGCGCCCTGCGCCCCCTCGCGCAGCACGCGGTCCCATTCGACGACCTCGTCCAGCCGCTCCACATTGGGCGAAACCGCGGCCCACAGCGCCGCCGCCCGCGGGCCGAGCACGCCGCGCGCGGCCAGCGCCTCCGCCACCGCCTCGAACGGCCGGGCGCGCAGCATCTGGGCCGACAGCGACCACAGCCGCGCGGGGTCCAGCTTCACCGGCGCGCGGCCGAAGCGCGCCAGGTCGAACGCCGCCGCCGCCTGCGCCGGCGTTTCGAACGGCTCCACGTCGTCGGCGGAGCCCAGGCGCACGGCCATCGACACGGCCGCCATGGGCTCCAGACCCGCCTCGCGCAGCGCCCTCAGACTCGCCGTGCCGTCGCGCTTGGAGAACGGCCGCCCCTCCGCATCCCCGACCAGCGAATGGTGGGCGAACCGCGGCGGGCGGTGGCCCAGCGCCTGCATGATCTGGATCTGCGCGCCGGTATTGGTGACGTGGTCGGCGCCGCGCACGACGTCCGTGATCCCCATCTCCCCGTCGTCCACCGCCGAGGCCAGCGTATAGAGGACCTGCCCGTCCTCGCGGATCAGCACGGGGTCGGAGACGGCGGCGGGGTCGAGGCGCTTCTCGCCTTCGATCCCGTCCGTCCATTCGATGGGCTCGGGCGCCAGTCGGAACCGCCAATGGGGCGGACGCTCGGCGCTCAGGTCGGCCTTTTCGGCCTCGCTAAGGCGCAGCGCGGCGCGGTCGTAGACGGGGGGCCTGCCCTGCCCGCGCTGCACCTTGCGGCGGAATTCCAGCTCCTCGGGCGTCTCCCAGCAGGGATAGAGCCGGCCGGCCGCCTTCAGGGCCTCGGCCGCGGCGGCGTAGCGGTCGAGCCGGTCGGACTGCCGCGCCTCCTCGTCCGCCGTCAGGCCGAGCCAGTCGAGGTCTTCGCGGATCGCCTCCACGAACCGCTCCTCCGACCGCGCCGCATCCGTGTCGTCGATGCGCAGCACGAAACGGCCGCCGTCCCGGCGCGCCAGCGCCCAGTTGAACACCGCCACGCGCAGGTTGCCCAGGTGCAGCAGGCCCGTGGGCGAGGGCGCGAACCGGGTCAGCGCCAGGGTCACGCCTCCAGCTCCGGCCGGAGGGTGCGCAACGCCTCGGCGATGGGCTCCACCCCGTCCGCCAGCAGCTTGCGCCGATAGTTGCGGTGGGGCAGTCCGGTCAGCGAATTCATCACGCGCTGGAAGCGGAAAAGCCCAACGTTCTCAGGCGGCACGCGCCCGGGCTTCATGGACCATCCGAAGCCGGGCGAGATGCTGGAGCGGCGCAGCGTCCAGCTCTGAAGATCCTCCCACGGCACGCGGCCATGGACCCGGTCCACCAACCCTTCGGCATCCGCCCGCAGCACCGGGCGCGGGTCCGACGCCGCCCGCCCGGCCATGGCCGAGGCGAGCGTCAGAATCGACACGCCGAAGCCCAGCGCCACAGGGTCCACGCCCCCCTCGGGCGGCGAGAACACCGACGACAGCAGCCACAGCGCCATCAACCCCAACGCCCCGCACAGGATCCACAGCTTGCCGCGATGGGGGTGAAATTCGAAGACCTCCGCAGAGTCCCCCGGGGCGGTCTCGGGCGCGTCCCCGGCCGGCGTCTCCGAATTGCGCTCCCCCTCGCTCATGCCCGGTCCGCCCAGGCGTTGGCGATGGGATAGCGGCGGTCCAGCCAGAAGGCGCGCGGCCCCAACTTGGGACCCGGCGCGCTCTGAAATCGCTTGTATTCGGCGATGTGCAGCAGACGCTCGATGCGCTCCACCACCGCGCGGTCGTGGCCGCGGGCGCTGATCTGGGCGATGGATTCGTCGCGCTCCACCAGCCCCTCCAGGATGTCGTCGAGCACCTCGTAGGGCGGCAGGCTGTCCTCGTCCTTCTGATCGTCGCGCAGCTCGGCGGAGGGGGGCTTGTCGATCACCCGCGGCGGAATCACCGCGCCCGCCGGGCCCAGCATCCAGTCGCGATGCTGGGCGTTGCGCCAGCGGCAGGCGGCGAAGACGCGCGTCTTGTAGAGGTCCTTCAACGGGTTCCAGCCGCCGTTCATGTCGCCGTAGAGCGTGGCGTAGCCCACCGCCACCTCCGACTTATTGCCCGTGGTCAGCAGCAGGTCGCCGAACTTGTTGCTCATCGCCATCAGGTAAAGGCCGCGCAGGCGGGACTGGATGTTCTCCTCGGTCACGTCCGCCGCCCGGCCGACGAAGAGCGGCGAGAGCCCCTGCTCCACCGCGCTGACCGCGCCCGAGATCGGCAGCTCGTCCAGTTGAACGCCGAGGTTGCGGGCCACCGCCTCCGCATCCTCCAGGCTCTCGGCGCTGGTGTAGCGCGAGGGCAGCATCAGGCAGCGCACGTTCTGCGGCCCCAGCGCGTCGGCGGCGATGGCGGCGACCAGCGCGCTGTCGACGCCGCCCGACAGGCCCAGAACCGCGCTCTTGAAGCCGGTCTTGCGCATGTAGTCTCGGGTCGATTCCACCATCACGCGGTAATCGGCCTCGTCCTCGGTCGGCAGATGCGCCTTGGGGCCGGGGCGCGGCCGCCAGCCCTCGTTCGACGGCTCGAATTCCAGATGGGCGAGGGTCTCCTCGAACGCCGGCAGCTGCGCCGCCAGCGCCCCGTGCCGGTCCAGCGCGAAGGACGCCCCGTCGAAGACCTGATCGTCCTGCCCGCCGCACATGTTGAGGTAGACGACCGGAAGCCCGTTCTCCACCGCCCGCGCCACCATCAGACCGACGCGGATGTCGGTCTTGCCCCGCTCATAGGGCGATCCGTTGGGCACCAGCAGGATTTCCGCCCCGGTCTCCGCATGCGTCTCCGCCACGTCGGGATGCCAGGCGTCCTCGCAGATCGGCACGCCCACGCGCGCCGGCCCGACGCCCACGGGCCCCTGCGGATCCGCCGGACGGTAGAGCCGCTTTTCGTCGAACACGCCGTAATTGGGCAGGTGATGCTTGCGGAAGACGGCGCGCACCTCGCCCCCCTCCAGCACGAACCAGGCGTTGGCGACGCCGCCGGGATCGGCGATGGGCGCGCCGATGCCCAGGGCCGGACCGTCGGCGCAGGCCTCGGCCAGCGCCTCGATCTGGGCGGCGCAGGCGGCCAGAAACGCCGGCTTGAGCACCAGATCCTGCGGCTGGTAGCCGGCCAGAAACATCTCCGGCAGGGCCACCAGATGGGCGCCCGCCTCGCGCCCCGCGGCCCAGGCGGCGCGCGCCTTGGCGGCGTTGCCGGCCACGTCGCCGACCCGCGGGTCGAGCTGGGCGAGCGTCAGGCGAAAGGTCTCGGTCATCGGCGGCCTCGAGCTGCAGCGGCGACGGGGGCGCGCCCCGTCTCGACCGGGTATCGGCGCCCGAACGCGCGAAGGCAAGCGCGGGCGGCGCCGCAGGCCCCCGTTGTCTTGCCCGCGCCGCCTTTCTAACCTGCGCGCCAAAGCTGCCAGACGCGCGCAGCGGGCGCCGCCGCCCGGCCGCGCGATCGACGGAGGTTCCGCCCTTGGCGCGTCCCGCGCTCCGCCCCGGTCCGGCGACGGCCGTCCTGCTCGCCGCCCTGCTCGGCCCCGCCCCCGTCCTCGCCCAGGACGGCGAGGTGCGCACCAAGCAATACGACGACGGCCAGGTCTACGAGGGGGCGTTCCAGGAAGGGCGCCAGCACGGCCAGGGCACCCTCACCCTGCCCGACGGCTTCCGCTACACCGGCGAATTCCGCGAGGGGCGCATCCATGGCCAGGGCGAGGCGCGCTACCCGGACGGCGCCGTCTATGTCGGCGCCTTCGAGGCCGGCCGCCCCCATGGCGAGGGGCGCATCGTCTTCGCCGACGGCGGCGCCTACGAGGGCCAGTGGCGCGAGGGACGGATGGAGGGCGCCGGCCGCGCCGAGTATCCCGACGGCTCCGTCTACGAAGGCGCCTTCCTCGCCTCGCTGCAGCATGGATCCGGCACGCTCACCCGCGCCGACGGCTATGTCTACGAGGGCGGCTTCGCCGAGGGCGCGCCCCATGGCGAGGGCGTGGAGCGTTTCGCCGACGGCGCCGTCTATGCCGGGGCCTGGCGCGCCGGTCAGCGCCACGGCCAGGGCCGGCTCGAACTGCCCGACGGCTTCGTCTACGAAGGCCAATGGGTCGATGGCCGCATCGAAGGCCAGGGCGTCGCCACCCAGCCCAACGGCGACGTTTACGAAGGCGAGTTCGCTTCCGGCCGGCGCCAGGGCCAGGGCCTGGCGCGCTATGCCGACGGCTCCGTCTATCGCGGCGCCTTCGCCGGCGATCTGCGCCACGGCCTGGGCGTGCTCGAGGCGGCGGACGGCTTCCGCTACGAAGGCCAATGGGCCTCCGGCCGGATCGAGGGCGAGGGCGAGGCGCGCTATCCCAACGGCTCCGTGCATCGCGGGCGGTTCCTCGCCGGCAAGCCCCACGGCGTCGGGCGCGTCGAATACGCCGACGGCGGCTGGTACGAGGGCGACTGGGTCGAAGGGCGGATCGAGGGCCAGGGCGCCGCGGCCTATGCCGGCGGCGCCACCTATGCGGGCGGCTTTCGCGCCGGCCGCTATCACGGCGTCGGCCGCCTCGCCTATCCCGACGGCTACGTCTACGAGGGCGGCTGGCAGGACGGCGTGCAGCAGGGCGAGGGCGTGACCCGCTTCGCCGACGGCGCGGTCTATCGCGGCGGCTTCGAAAACGGCCTGCGCGCCGGCCGCGGCCGCATCGAGATGCCCGACGGCTTCGTCTACGAGGGCGAGTGGCGCGCCGGCGAGATCGAGGGCGAGGGCGTGGCGTCCTACCGCTCGGGCGACGTCTACACGGGCGCCTTCCGCGGCGGCCGCCGCCACGGCCCCGGCCGCATGGTCTACGCCGACGGCGCGGTGGTGGAGGCGGTCTGGATCGACGGCCGTCCCGGCCAGGCCCCGCCGGCGCAGTGACGCGGGCCGGGGTCGCGGCCGGGCCTGTCCGGAACAAAAGGCCCGCCCGGTCTCGCCGGCCTCCGGCGCCGTTTCGGGTCGGTCCGCGCCGCGTCGAACCGAGGTCCGCCGCGCGACGTTCAGGCCGCGCCTCCGGCCGCATCCGCGTCGAACCCAAGCCGGCGTCATGGCTAGAAGCGATGCCGGCGCGGCGGCGCGGGACCGCGGTCGACGCCCTCGCCGACGTCGCGGGCGCCCCGGCCGCCCGACCTGCCGGCCGCCGGCCAGGACGCGGGGCGGGACGCGGGGCGGCCGATCCGTCGGTCCCTCCGCGCGGCGCCCCCGGCCCGCCGACGTCGCTCGGCCTCGGCGCGGCGCATCCGCACCGGAGCCGCGAAACGGCCGACCATATCGCCGAGATCAGGTCGCGGGCCCGCGCAGCGACCCTCCGCAAGACAGGCGCTCCGGTCCCCGCCGCCCGGGGCGCGTCCCGCTTGTCGCCCAAGTCCGGTCTCCAGCGGCGAGGCGCCGGCGGATCGACGCCTGACGCTCGTCGCTGCCGCCGGGGCTCTCGGGCGGCCCCGACAAAACACCGTCCGGCACGCAAGCGAAGCGACGCTCCAACCTCCCCGACCTGAACGGCCGACATCGCTCCGACCGACCGCACGCCTCGCCGCCGCCGCCGCGGCGCCGAAACCCTGCGCCACGCCAAGATCGACCCTTTTTTCCCAACCCTCCGCTCCCGCGTGCAATTCGCCCCCCCGCCCTCTCGGCCGCGAACCTCCGCGCGCCGGATGGACCGACGGCGCATCGCGACGCGCGACGACGAACCGGGCCTCGAAACGCACGCCGCTCTCCGCATCTCAAATCCCGGCGCCCGTCGGATGCGCGTCTCGACCCCAGAGGTCGGATCCACGTCGACCCGGGTCGAGGCCCCCTGGAAGACGTCCGCACGCCTCCGCGAGTCCCTCTCGCCGCCGAACGGGACGTGCGGACTGGGGACTGGGGACCGAGCTCCGGCCGAGCGGAGAGCGGTTTGCGCGGATCGAGCCGCCTCAGCCGACCGACGACCGGGGCGTGCTTCGGGCGAACGACCGAAGGGGGATCTCCGGCATCGTCCGCGTGACGATCAACGGTTGCCGCCGGTCCGACCCGCCGGAGCGCCATGGGCCCCGCAAGACCGTGCGCAACCGTTGGATCCGATGGACGAAAAAGGGCACGCTGCGGAGGGGTTTAGAGGCGCTCGCCGCCTCCGGCGACCCGCCGGCGGAGGCGAGGTTCGGCGGCGCCTGGACCAAGACCCATCGTTCCGCTGCAGGCGGAAAAGGCGGGCCGCCGCCGACGCCACAAGTCGGTCCCGGGGGGGGGCGACGACCCAGCATCACGGCGTCGTGGATCAGCGCGGCCGACGGGACGCCGACGAGATCGCGCCCGGCCGGCGCGCGGTCGCGCCGGTCGCGGACGGTCTGATCGACCGCCGGCCCGCGCGACCGTCCTCGCGGACCGCGCTTTCGACAGCGACGCGCTGCGCGCGCGGCTGCCGGCCGGGAGACGACGCCCGCGATCCCGAACGCCCCGTGTCGCAAATGTCCTCGATCGCACACGTCCCGCATTGCAACCGCCTGCATCCGTTCGCTCGAACCGCATTCACCCGGCGAACCCTCGTCGAACGCGCGTTCTGCCGGCTGGAGGACTGCCGCAGGGTCGCCGCCAGATACGACCGGCTCGCCGTCGCCGTCGCCTGCGCCGCAGCCGTCGCGCTCGCCGCAATCGTCGCTCGGTGGATATGCTCTCGGCCCAAGGCCCGCGCCGACCAGCCCGCCCATCCCCCGCTGCCAGGTAGTGCGCTTGGAAAACAGCCATGCTCCGAGACCTCCGTTCCAACTCCCTCTCCGAGACTTGCAACGGCGGCGGCTGAGCGACCGGCTCTTCATAAGGCAACCGCGCGACGCGACGCGACGCAAAGCGACGGCGCGCGCGATGCGCCCGTCAACCTGCCGCCACGCCCGAAACGAACGGCGGCGACGGTCGCATGGGCCCTCCCAGGACCGCTGCGAGACCCACCCGCCACGCCGACCGATGATCGCGACTGGCCGGTCTGACACCGGCCCAGCCTGCCGTGGGCGCCCTCCCGGACGGGCCACATCTCCGTGGCATCGGCCCGATGACCATGCCGGCCGCCTGTGCAGCGCGACAGGCCGCGGAGATGCGCAGCATCAACGAACTCCAAGCCGACGCAGCCGCGCGGCGGCACTCAACGCAAGCCTGATCGTGATGTTGATCGCGAACGCGAGCGCGAGCGCGAGCGCCGCCGCAGGTCATGCGCGTGGTGGCGTTCCGCTCCCTCGCCTCGGCCCCTCCACCGCGCGATCTCGAAAGATCCGCGGACGCGCCTGGGCGGAGCTGGCCCTTCCGGGCCTGATCTGGGGCGCGAGTTTCGTCAGCCTCGCGTTCATGAAAACGTTCCTCCAGCGAAGCCCGCCGTTCCGCGGTCCATGCGCCCGCGACGAAGGCCGGCGCTCAACACCCTGAGGAAGACCAGCTGGATCGCGATCCACCGCATGCCCGC
>JBCBYE010000459.1:0-4051 GCA_039816075.1 Pseudomonadota bacterium
CCTCCGCCGCCTCGCGCCCCGCATCGGGGCGGCCGTAAAGGATGTTGTCGAGGGCGGAGCGGTTGAACATCGCCGTGTCCTGCGTGACGAAGGCGACGTGGCGGCGCAGATCGTCCTGGCGCAGGCCGCGGATGTCGCGCCCGTCCAGCGCCACGCGACCGCGTTCCACGTCGTGCAGGCGCAGCGCCAGCTTCATCACCGTGGACTTGCCCGCGCCCGATCGTCCGACCAGCGCCACCTTCTCCCCCGCCGCCACGTCGAGCGAGAAGCCCTGCAGGCCTCCGCCCCGCTTGGCGCCCGCCGTCTGCGCCGTGGCGCCGTAGCGGAACGTCACGTCCTCGAAGGCCAGCGCGCCGCTCGCCCGCTCCACCGGCGCGGCGTCGTCGGCATCGGTCAGCTCATGGGCCGGGGTCAGGGTGCGGATGCCGTCCTCCACCACGCCCACATTTGCGAACATGCCCATGGCGGTGAAGCTGATCCAGCCGCTCATCTGCCCGATGCGCAGCGCCAGAAAGCCGGCCAGCGTCACGTCGCCCGGGCTGGCCACGCCCGCGCTCCACAGCCACAGCGCCAGACCCACCAGCACCAGCGGCAGAGCGCCGGCCAGCGCCGCGATCACGCCGCGATAGACCCAGACGAGCCGGCCGAAGGCGATCTTGGCGGCGCGCAGACGCTCCAGCGCGTCGCCCGCCTGCGCCTCCTCGCGCCCCGCATGGGCGAACAGCTTGACCGTCTCCATGTGCGCGATGGTGTCCACGAGCTGACCCGACAGGCCCGACTGCGCATCCGCCCGCTCCCGCGCCGCCTCGCGCAGGCGGGGCAGCATCCAGCTGATCCAGGTCAGATAGGCCGCCAGCCACACGCCCAGGGCGATGCACAGCCGCCAATCGGCCGCGCCCAGCGCCACCAGCGCCGCGATCAGCGTGGCGCCGGCGAAGCTGACGGCCTGCACCACTTCGCTCAGCAGTTCGGTCACCGCGTTGCCGGTCTGGACCTGCTTCTGGCTGATGCGCCCGGCGTAATCGTCCTCGAAATACTTCACGCTCTGGCCCAGCGTGTGCCGGTGCAGGCGGAAGACGGTCAGCTGAAAGATGCCCGGCTGCAGGCTCAGCGACATCAGGCCGGACCCGAACATCATGAAAAAGGGACGCGCCGCCAGCACGAACAGGCCCGCGCCGATCAGCGTCAGGCCATGTTCGCTCAGAAAGGCCGACCGCGCCTCCGCCGTGCCCAGCGTCGGGCCGGCGGCGGCCACCAGGTCCACCACCCAGGCGATCATCCAGGCGGCGCCGACCTCCGACGCCGCCAGGCCGATCTGGAACGCCATGGCCAGCCAGAAGGCCCCCCAGGCGCCGCGCGCCGACCAGCCGATGAAGGCGAGCAGGCCCTTGGGCGGCGGCCCCTTCGCCGCCGCGTTGGGATCGAACAGCGTCGTGGCGCGGTCGGCGAGGCGGTCGAACACGCCCGTCACTCCGCCGCCTCCACCGCGTCGCCGGGCCCGTCGTCCACGCCGATGAAACCGCCCGATTGGCGCGCCCAGAACCCGGCGTAAAGCCCGTTCGCCGCCAGCAGCTCCGCATGCGTGCCCTGCTCGGCCACGCGGCCCTCGTCCAGCACCACGATGCGGTCCATGCGGGCGATGGTCGACAGGCGGTGCGCGATGGCGATGACCGTCTTGCCCTCCATCAGACCGTAAAGCGCCTCCTGAATCGCCGCCTCCACCTCGCTGTCGAGCGCGGACGTCGCCTCGTCCAGCACCAGGATCGGCGCGTCCTTGAGCACCACGCGCGCCAGCGCCACGCGCTGTCGCTGTCCGCCGGACAGCTTCACGCCGCGCTCGCCCACATGCGCCTCGTAGCCCGTGCGCCCCTTGGGATCCTCCAGGCCCGGGATGAAGTCATGCGCCTTCACCCGCTCCGCCGCCTCGATCATCATCGCGTCGCTGGCGTCGGGCCGGCCGTAGAGGATGTTGTCCCGGACCGACCGGTGCAGCAGCGAGGTGTCCTGCGTGACCATGCCGATGGAGGTGCGCAGGCTGTCCTGCGTCACCTCGGCCACGTTCTGCCCGTCGATCAGGATGCGCCCCTCCTCCAGATCGTGAAAGCGCAGCAGCAGGTTCACCAGCGTGGACTTGCCCGCGCCGGAGCGTCCGACCAGACCTACGCGTTCCCCCGGACGGATGGTCAGCTCGACCCCGTCGAGGCCGCCCTTCTCCTTGCCGTAGCGGTGGCTCACGCCGTCGTAGCGGATCTCGCCCCCCGTCACGCTCAGCGGCCGGGCCGCCGGCGTGTCGACGATGCCGTGCGGCTGAGAGATCGTCTCCATCCCCTCGCGGATCACGCCCGCATGCTGGAACAGCTGCGAAGTCACCCACATGATCCATCCCATCATGGAGTTCAGCCGCAGCGTCAGCGCCGCCGCCGCCGCCACCGCGCCCACGCTCGCCGCGCTGATGCTCCAAAGCCAGACGGCCGTGCCGACCGTGCCCACGATCAGGATGCCGCCGGCCAGCGCCAGGCAGAAGCTCATGATCGTCATCAGCCGCATCATGCCGGCATCGGCCTCGCGCAGCTCCTCGATGGCCTCGCGCGCCAGGTCCAGCTCCTTCTCGGCATGGGCGAACAGCTTGACCGTCTCGATGTTGGTGTAGCCGTCCACGATCTTGCCGGTCAGCGCCGACCGCTTCTGCGACGCCGCCTCGGCCGCATCCGCCATCTTGGGCACCAGCCAGACCAGCAGGCTGAGATAGACCGTCAGCCAGATGCCGATGGGGATCATCAGGCGCGGATCGATGCCGCCGAGCACCAGGCTGGCGCCGGCCACATAAGCCGCGCAGTAAAGGATCGCCTCGAGCGCCGCATAGACGCTGTCCTCCACCGCCGGCGCCGTCTGCACGATGCGGTTGGCGATGCGCCCGGCGAAATCGTTCTGGAAAAAGCCCACCGACTGGCCCAGCACGTGCTTGTGCGTGCGCCAGCGCACCACGGCCACGGCGTTCACCGCCACGCCCTGGTTCAGCAGCAGCATCTGCATCGCGATCGCCAGCGGGCGAACCATCAGAACCAGCACGGCGGCGAGCGCCAGCTCCAGCCCATGCAGGCTCCACAGCGCCTCGGGTCCCGCCGCCTCCGCCGTTTCTGCCAGCAGGTCCACCACGCGCCCGGCGTAATAGATCAGGCCCGTCTCGATGATCGCCACCAGCAGGCCGACGCCGATGACCGCGGCCATCACGGCCTTCAGCTCGCGGATATGGCTCCAGACGAACGGCCAGTAGCGGTTGGGGGGGGCGCCTTCGGCAAAAGCCGCGAAGGGATCGCCCAGGGACTCGAAACGGCGGAACATGACGCCCTCCTTGGCGGGCGAAGTGGGGCGGCCGCCCGCCGCGGACAAGGCCGCGCGGAAGGCTCGGACGAAAAAGGCGCCCTTCGGCGACGGAACGGCCGGGGCGCGACGGGTTGGGTTCTTGGCGGAGATAGACGACAGGTGTAAGGTTTCAATGACACCTGCTGAGGAATTCTGAAATGGACGCCACCGTGGACGACGCCCGCAATCGCCCCGTCGGCGGAGCCGACAAGACCGGAAGCGTCGGCGGAGCCGACAAGACCGGAAGCGTCGGCGGAGCCGACAAGACCACAAGCGTCGGCGACGCCGAAAAGGCCCGCGCCTCCGACTGGTTCCGCGACCTGCGCGACCGCATCTGCGCGGAGTTCGAGCGGCTGGAGGACGAGCAGACCACCGGCCCCTTCGCCGACCTCCCCCCGGGCCGGTTCGAGCGCAAGCAAACCCGCCGCGCCGGCGAAGGCGAAGGGGATCAGGGCGGCGGCGAGATGTCGGTGATGCGCGGCGGCCGCCTCTTCGAGAAGGTCGGCGTCAACATCTCCACCGTCTACGGCGCCCTCGGCGCCCAGGCCCAGCGCTCCCTGACCGCCCGCAAGGAGATCCCCGGCCTCGCCGACGACCCGCGCTTCTGGGCCTCCGGCGTCAGCCTCGTGGCGCACATGCGCTCGCCCAAGACGCCGGCGGTGCACATGAACACCCGCATGTTCTGGAC
>JBCBYE010000598.1:0-2980 GCA_039816075.1 Pseudomonadota bacterium
GGCTGACGGGTCTTCTTCCGCCCGGTGCGCGCGCCTCGGGGGCCTTGCGCCGGAGGCGCATCCGGGGGCCTAGCGCCGAAGGCGCATCCGGGGGCCTAGCGCCGAAGGCGCATCCTGGGGCATCGCGCCGAAGGCGCATCTCCGATGCGACGCCCCCTTTTGGCGCGGCCGGCTTCGCCGGCTGGCCAGGGCTCACAGGTTTGCGCTTGGGCGGGGCCTCAAGGCCGAGCCGGCTCCGCGCGGTCGCTGCGCGCGAGCGGCGCTTGCGAGCCTTGACCCTTTCGCCGACTCGCCTTCCGCTCAGCCGACGGCGTTTCGCGTCGCCGGGCGTGCGGCGGGGACTGCGTTCAGCGCTTGGCCGGGGGGCGCGCCGTCGTCACGGCGGCGTGACGGCCTTGCGGCGCAGGCGCCCCGCGTGCCACGCCTTCGACGCGAGGCTGGAACGAAAGACGCCGAGGGAGCCCGCCATGTTCGACGAACACGTCTTCGAGACGCCGCGCCACACGACGCGCTACCTCGCCGCCGGGCCCGAGGACGGCGCGCCGATCCTCTTTCTGCACGGCTGGCCGGAGCTGGCGCTGTCCTGGCGCGGGCAGCTGCCGGTGTTCGGCGGCCTCGGCTTTCGCGCGATCGCGCCGGACATGCGCGGCTACGGCGGCTCCACGGTCCATGCCGCGCGCGAGGCCTATGCCGTCGAAGAGGCCGTGACCGACATGATCGCGCTGCTCGATCATCTGGGGGCCGAACGCGCCGTCTGGGTCGCCCATGACTGGGGCACGCCGGTGATGTGGGCCCTGGCGCAGCATCATCCGGATCGGGTGCACGCGCTCGCGGCCCTTTGCGTGCCCTACCTGCCCGAGGGGTTGAGCGTGGAGACGGCCGCGCCGCTCGCCGACCGCGACCTCTACCCCGAGGATCGCTGGCCGGCGGCGCAATGGGATTACCAACTCCACTACCGCGAAAACCTCGACGCGGCCGTCGCGGCCTTCGAGGCGGATCCCGCGGCGTCGGTCCGCGCGCTGTTCCGCGCGGGGACTCCCAAATCCGTCGGTCAGCCCTCGATGCTCGCCTCCGTCCGCGCCCGCGGCGGCTGGTTCGACGGCGCGTCGGCCCCGGACGTGCCGCGCGATCCGCGCGTCCTCTCGGCCGAGGGGGAGCGCGCCTATGCGGAGGCGCTGGGCCGCAACGGGTTCCGCGCGCCCGCCTTCTGGTATCTCAACGCCGAGGCCAACCGCGCCTATGCGGAGCGGGCGCGCGACGCCTGGCGGCTGCGGGCGCCGGTTCTATTCCTGCACGGGGCCTATGACGGCATCTGCGAGACGCTGACCTCCCGCCTCGCCGAGCCGATGCGCACCTGGTGCGAGGACCTCTCGGAGACCGTCGTTCCCTCGGGCCACTGGATGGCGCAGGAGCGTCCGGTCGAGGTGAACGCCGCGCTCGCCCGGTTCCTCGCGGCCAAGCGCCCCGAGCTGTGGCGGGTGGCGCCGCCGCCGGCTGGACAGGGCGTGCGCGGCGGCTAGGTTCGGATTGGTCCGGACAACTTGCCGCCCGTCGCGGCGCAGAGGGAGGCCGCCGCCATGGGCGCCATCGACATCGTCGTGAACCTCTTCACCCCGCAGGAGGTGCGCGAGGGGCGCACCGGCCTCGACGAGGACTTCAAGGCCCAGGTCCGCATGCCGCCGGAGATGCGCGGCGGCGTGACGCTGGAAAACTACCTGCGCAAGATGGACCGGGCGGATATCGACCGCTCGCTTCTGATCGCGGTGCGGGCCGGCGACCTGAACGTCAAGCACAGCTTCGAAATCCCCTACGACCGCGTGCACGAGGTCTGTCAGGCCTATCCCGACCGCTTCTCGGGCCTGGCCGGGGTGGATCCGTTCCGCGGCATGGAGGGGGTCTACGAGCTGGAGCGGTCGGTGAAGGAGCTGGGCTTCGTCGGCGCGCATCTCTACCCGCACTGGTTCGGCCTCGCGCCCGACGACCGGCGCTACTACCCCTACTACGCCAAGTGCTGCGAGCTCGACATTCCGATCATGATGCAGGTCGGGCACAATCTGGTCTATTCGCGCGAACGCCGCCTGCCGTCGGTCGGTCGGCCGATCACGCTGGATACGGTCGCCATCGACTTTCCGGAACTCAAGCTGCTCGGCATCCATATCGGCATCCCCTGGACCGACGAGATGATCTCCATGGCCTGGAAGCACGAGAACGTCTTCATCGGCGTGGATGCCTATGCGCCCAAGCACTGGCCGCCGCAGCTGGTGCATTACCTGAACACCTACGGCCGCGAGAAGGTGCTGTTCGGAACCGACTGGCCCGTCATCGACCCCGAGCGGGCGGTGCGCGAGATCGAGGACCTGAACCTGCGCCCCGAGAGCCACCGCATGCTGATGCGGGAGAACGCGCTGCGCGTCTTCGACCTGCCCGAGAGCGCGGCGCCGGCCCTGCGCGAGGCGGCCGAGTGAGGTCGGCGGGTTCGCCCGCATCGGCGCAGGCGCCGCGTCGGGCGTCGCTCCGCCTGGGCGCCGTCGGTCCCGCGGCGCGCGGCGGGCGGGGCGCCGGCTTGGGTCCGGCCGCGGGGCGGCGATGATCCGCCCCTCGAGCTACCGGCCGCAGGACGTGGCCGCGGGCGTGCGCACCTCTGCGATGCGCTTTCCCGGAAAGACCGCGGTCACGCTTGGGGAGGCCTCGCTGACCTACGGCGCGCTGGTCGACCGCATGAACCGCGTCACCCATGGCGCGCGGGCGCTGGGCCTGGGCGAGGGCGGCAACGCCGCCATCATGGCCGGCAACCGCCTGGAATATTTCGAGATCGTCGCGGGGCTCGCGGCCACGGGCGGGGCCGTCGCCACGGTCAATCCGCGGCAGACCCCGGCGGAGCTGGGCGCCATCGCGCGGGACTGCGAGGCGCGGATCGTCTTCGCCGATCCGGCCTTCGAGGACGCGATCCGCGCCGCCGATCTGCCCGAGGGCTGCCGCA
>JBCBYE010000361.1:0-4989 GCA_039816075.1 Pseudomonadota bacterium
GCCCGGCGGCGGAGCGCATGGAGGCCTTGGCGGCGGGCGAGGGCGAGGGCTATGGCCGCGCCCAGCGCGCCGGGTTCTGGGAGATCGCGGGCGCCTGGCGGCTGGCCGACGGCGATCCCGCCGCCGCCCGGGCCGCCCTGGACCGGGGCGTCGCGCTGAACATCGGCGCGCCGCGGCTGCGGGCGCTGCGCGGGCGCGCGGCGGCGGAGCTGGGCGATGCGCCCGCGGCGATCGCCGATCTGAACCTGGCGCTGGCGGCGGCGCCGCGGGACCTCGACAGCCTTCTGCTGCGCGCCCGATTGCGCCGGGGGCTGGGCGAGGCGGGCGGGGCGCTGGCCGATGCCGGGGCGGCCCTGGCGCTCGACCCCGGCTCCGCCGCCGCATGGACGGAGCAGGGCGCCGCGGAGGCGGCGCTGGGCCGGCGGGCGGCGGCGCGGGAGAGCTTTTTGCGCGCGGTGGCGCTGGATCGCGACGGCGCGGCCGGGGCGGCGGCGCGCGCGGCGCTGCAGCGCATGGAGGCGGGCGGGGGCTGAGCGGCCGGGAAGAGCGACGGTGAGGTGCGACTGGGAAGAGCGACGGAGGGGGCGGGGCGGCGCGGCCGGGGCGTCGGGTTCGGTCAGGCGAGGGCGGCGCGCCATTCCTCGACCACGTCCGGATCGGCTTCGCCGGCGCGCAGCGAGGCGCGGGCCGCGAGCCGGGCCCGGTCGAGCCGGCCCAGCGCCCAGACGGCGGCGCCGCGGATGAGCGGCGCGGGGTCGTCGAGCCGCGCCTCGGCCGCCGGCGCCAGCGAGGCGAGCCCGGAATTTCCAATGGCGATCAGCACGTTGCGCAGGAACCGCGCGCGCCCCAGCCGCCGGATGGGGGAGCCGCGGAAGACCTCGCGGAACGCCGCCTCGTCAAGGCCGGCGAAATCGGCCAGGCGCGGACGCGTCAGCTCCAGCCGGGCGGCGTAGCCGATCTCCTGCGCCTCGGCCGCGAACTTGTTCCAGGGGCAGACCGCGAGGCAATCGTCGCAGCCATAGACGCGGTTGCCGATCAGCGGGCGCATCCGGCGCGGGATCGGCCCTTTGAGCTCGATGGTGAGGTAGGAGATGCAGCGCCGCGCGTCCAGCTGGTAGGGCGCGGGAAAGGCCGCGGTCGGGCAGATGTCGAGGCAGCGGCGGCAGGCGCCGCAATGGGCGCCGGCGGGTTCGTCGGCGGGCAGGTCCAGCGTGGTGAAGATCGCGCCGAGGAAGACCCAGTTGCCCAGGTCGCGGCCCAGCAGATTGGTGTGCTTGCCCTGCCAGCCGAGGCCGGCGGCGGCGGCCAGCGGCTTTTCCATGACGGGTGCGGTGTCGACGAAGACCTTGATGTCGGCCGGCGGCAGGCCGCGGGCGCGCGCCTCTTGGATCAGCCAGCGGCCGAGGCGTTTGAGGCGCTTCTTGACGAGGTCGTGGTAGTCGCGGCCGCGGGCGTAGACGGAGACGTTGGCGCGGTCCGGCCGCGTCAGCAGGTGCAGCGGATCTTCGTCGGGGGAGTAGGGCTCGGCGAGCATGACGATGGAGCGCGCCTCGGGCCAGAGGGACGCGGGGTCGCCGCGCCAGGCCTGGCGGTCGGCCATCCAGTCCATGTCGCCGTGACGCCCGTCGGCGAGGAAGGCGGCGAGGCGCGGCGCCGCCGAGGCGATGGTGTCGGGGCGGCAGACGCCGAGGCGGGCGAAGCCCTCGGCCCGGGCGCGGGCGGCGAGCGCGTCCTTGAGGGCGGCGTCGGGGCCGGCGGCGGCGGGTGCGGCGGGCATGGCGCAGGAGCGTAGGGCCGGCGGGGGACGGGGGAAAGGTGCGACGGGCGCCGGGCGGGAGAACGGCGCTCGCCGAACGACGCGCTCTCGCCGGGCGCCGCCCCTGGGGACGATGGCGAGTCGTCGAAAGGGTCGGGGCGCGCGAGCGCGATTGGCGCGCGGCGACCGACGACGCCGGCTCGGCGAGGAGGCCCCGCCGGACTTGGCGTTGAACGCCGGGCGGCGGTTCGCCGCACGTGTTGGAGGGCTTCGGCCGAGGCCTTCTTGGAAACCGGCGAAAACGACCCCGAAAGAACCGCCCTCCGAGGCCGGGCCGGCCGGCGAAGCCGGCCGCGTCACGAGGGGGCGTCGCATCGAAGATGCGCCTTCGGCGCAATGCCCCCGAGGGGCGCGCACGGGGCGGGGATCAGGGGGCGAGGCCCGCCAGGGCGCGCAGGGCGTCGAGCCGGTCCGCCTCCTCCACCGGCTTGTCCCAACGGATGCGCTTGATGCGCGGGAACCGCATGGCGACGCCCGACCGGTGGCGGGGCGAGGGCTGGATGGCGTCGAAGGCGACCTCCAGCACCAGACCCGGCGCGACGGCGCGCACCGGCCCGAAGCGTTCGGTCATGTTGGCGCGCACCCACTTGTCGAGGCGCGCGAGCTCCTCGTCGGTGTAGCCGGAATAGGCCTTGCCCACCGGGGCCAGCGCGGGGCCGTCGGGCGTGTCCTGCCAGGCGCCGAAGGTGTAGTCGGAATAGAAGCTGCTGCGCCTGCCGTGCCCGCGCTGTGCGTACATCAGCACGCAATCGGCGGTCAGGGGATCGCGTTTCCACTTCCACCAGGGTCCGACGGGTCGGCCGGAAAGGTAGGGCGCGTCGCGCCGCTTGAGCATCAGCCCCTCTTCCTCGGCCCCGCGGGCGGCGTCGCGGCGGGCGGCGAGGGCGGTCCAGTCGTCGAAGGGCACCTCGAGCGAAATGTCGAGGCGGTCGGGGCGCCAGCGCTCCGCCCAGGCGGCGAGGCGCGCGCGGCGGTCGGCGTAGGGGAGAGGACGCAGGTCCTGCTCTCCATCGTGGAGCAGGTCGTAGGCGCGGATATGCGCCGGAGCGTCCTGCAGCATGCGGGCGGTCACGCGCTTGCGGTTCAGGCGGGTCTGCAGGGCGGCGAAGGGCTGGACCTGGCCGTCGACGACCACCAGCAGTTCCCCGTCGACGCAGCCGCGCCATTGCATGCGGTCGAGGAGATCGGGAAAGGCGGGCGCCACGTCCTCGCCGGTGCGGGAGTAGAGGGCGGCGCCCTGGTCGGTGGCGGCGGCCTGCACGCGGATGCCGTCCCATTTGACCTCGGCCGCCCAATCGCAGGCGGGCTCGGCGAAGATCTTGTCCAGGTGCGGGCCTTCGAGGGGGTTGGCCAGCATCATGGGGCGGAAGGCGAGAGAGAGGTCCGCCGCCGGCTCGTCGCCCCCTTCGAGCCAGGCGAAGAGGTCGGCGTAGGGGGGCGAAAGGGCGAACCATAGCTCCTCGATGCGCTCCAGCGGGCGGTCGAACTCGTCGGCGAGCGCCTGCTTGGCGAGGCGGGCGGAGACGCCGACGCGCAGGCCGCCGGTGCTCAGCTTGATCAGCGCGAAGCGCGCGGAGCTGTCGAGCCGGTCGAAGAGGCCGGCGAGCAGGGCGGGGCGCGTGGCGCGGGCGGCGGCGCGCAGGGCGTCGACGGTTTCGCCCAGCGCCGGGGGCGGGGCGGCGGCCCGGGCCGGCGGCCAGATCAGGGCGACGGTTTCGGCGAGATCGCCGACGAAGTCGTAGGAGAGGCGGAACAGGACCGGGTCGACGCGGTCCTCGACCAGGCCGCGGATCAGGCTGGGGGTGATGTTGGGCAGCTCCAGCGTGCCGGCGAGGGCGGCCAGGGCCCAGCCGCGGTCGGGATCGGGCGCCTGGCGGAAATGGGCGCGCAGGAGGGCGAGCTTGCCGTTGCGCTGGGGCGTGTGGACGAGGCCTTCGAGCAGGGCGGCGAAGCGCTGCATGGCGCTCAGGCCTTGCCGGGCGCGGCGGCGGGCGCGGAGGAGGCTGGGTTCGGGGCGTCGGGGTTCGGGGCTTCGGGGTTCGGGGCGGCGGCATCCTCGTGTCCAGGGGCCGCTTCGTCGTCGTCGCCGCGGCCGGCGAGGGCGAGAGGGCGGGCGTCGAGGCCCTGTCCGGCGGCCCAGTGGCACAGCGCCTCTTCGGCGCCATGGGTGACCCAGACCTTTTCGGCGCCGGTTTCGAGGATGGTGGCGGTGAGCCCGTCCCAGTCGGCGTGGTCGGAGACGATCAGCGGCAGCTCCACCCCGCGCTGCTTGGCGCGCTGGCGCACCTGCATCCAGCCGGAGGCGGCGCAGACGAGGGCGTCGGGCAGCTTGCGCGCCCAGCGGTCGGCGAGCGCCGAGGGCGGGGCGAGGACGACCGCGCCGCGCAGGTCGTCGCGGCGAGCGGCGCCCTTGATGGGCTCGAGCGGGCCGAGCGGCACGCCAAGGCGCTCGAAGACGTCGCAAAGACCGACCAGCGCGCCGTGCAGGTGGATGGGCGCATCGTGGCCGGCGCGGCGCAGTTCGGCGATCACCCGCTGCGCCTTGCCCAGGGCGTAGACGCCGATCGCGTGGCAGCGGTCGGGATGCGCGGCGAGAGAGGCGAGCAGGCGGGCGATCTCGTCCTCGGCCGGCGGGTGGCGGAAGACGGGCAGGCCGAACGTGGCCTCCGTGACGAAGAGGTCGCAGGCCACGGGTTCGAACGGGGCGCAGGTGGGGTCGGCGGCGCGCTTGTAGTCGCCGGAGACCACGGCGCGGACGCCGCCGACCTCGAACACCGCCTGGGCGGAGCCGAGGACATGGCCGGCGGGGCGCAGGGTGAGCGTGGCTTCGCCGAGCGGCAGCGGTTCGCCCGGCGGCAGGGCCTGCACGGATCCGAAGGCCGAGGCGCCGTAGCGCGCGCGGGCGATGGCGAGGGTTTCGGGCGTGGCGAGGAGGCGGCGATGGCCGGGGCGGCAGTGATCGGAATGACCATGCGTGACGACGGCGCGGTCCACGGGGCGGTGCGGGTCGATGTAGACCCCGGCCGGCGGGCAGTAGAGCCCTTCGGGCCGCAGCTGCAGAAGATCCTCGGGTTTCATGCCGGCAAGCTTGGGGCCGGCGCGGCGTTTGGCAAGCGGCGGGGCGGCAGGCTTGGCGCCGCGACGCGGCGGTTGAGACGGAGGGACGACGCGAC
>JBCBYE010000038.1:0-13807 GCA_039816075.1 Pseudomonadota bacterium
GCTTCAACCTGTTTCTGCGCGACGAATTCACCTGCCAGTATTGCGGCGCCAAGGGCGATCTGACGTTCGATCACGTCATCCCCCGGTCCCGCGGCGGGCGCACCACGTGGGAGAACGTCGTCGCCTCCTGCGGGCCGTGCAACCTGCGCAAGGGCTCTCGCCTGCTCAAGCATGCGGGCATGAAGCTGGCCAAGCCGCCGCGTCGGCCCGCCGCGTCGGAGCTGCAGAACGTGGGGCGCAAGTTCCCCCCCAATTACCTGCACGACAGCTGGATGGATTTCCTTTACTGGGACGCCGAGCTGGACGCCTGAGGCCGCAGCAGCGCCGCGGCCCAGAGGCCGGCGAGGGCAAGCGACATCAGCCCGTTCCAGCTGGCCATGCTCAGCCCCCACATCTCCCACGCGACGTCGGTGCAGCGCACGAGGGGCGCGTTGAGGATGGCGTCGAGCAGCTCGTCCGTGCTCAGCCCCGCCTCCTGCCCGCCGGCGCAGGTGCTGGGCCCCTCCCACCAGCCGCGTTCCACGCCCGTATGCATCAGGCCGAGGCCGGCGGAGATCGCCATGGCCGCAAGCCCCAGCGTCGGGAGGGCGCGCGCCCCGCGCAGCGCCGGCGCCAGCAGCGCCAGGCCCAGCGCCGCGCCGGCGACATGCGGCCAGCGCTGCCAGATGCACATGGGGCAGGGCGCGAGCCCGCCGAGATGCTGGAACGCCAGCGCCGAGAGGAGGAGCGCGCCCGACCCGGCGGCGGCCGCGGCCGCAAGCCTTCGGCCATGAACGGTCATCCCGCGACGTCCCGACGCGCAACCGCGAGCAGGTTGGACGCGGTCTCCTCGGCGCCGAGGCCGAGCCAGTCGCCGATCAACGACGCCACGGTCGCGCCGGCGACGAGAAGCGTCAGGATCCAGACGGTCCCGAGCACGCCGCCGCCCGCGACCAGCAGGCCGTCCCGCTGCAACAGTCCCATGGCGACGAGGACCACCGCGAAGCCCGGCACGGTGTTCGTCCCCGGCAGGGGCACCAGGATGGAGGCGCTGAAGAGCAGCAGCGCAAGGCCGACGATCCGGTCCGCCGGCGGCCGGGTCAGGGCGGTCAGGCGCGGTCGGCTGATCGCCTCGACCCGTCGCAGCCAGGGGCCGGCGCGGCGCGACAGCTCTTCGAGCCGCGCGGCGGGAACCTGCCGTGCGCGCAGCCCCTCCGGCAGCCACGGCGCCCGCCGGCCCGCGACGATCTGGGCCGAGACGAACACCAGCGGCAACGCGACGACCTGGGGAACGCCGTAAAGGAAAGGAATGCAGCAGGGCAGCGCAAGGATCAGCAGGAACAGCCCGAAGGCGCGCTCATGCAGCCGATCCAGGATCCAGCCCAACGACGCCGAGGCGGTCGCACCCGCGTCCGAAGCCTCGAGACCAGGAGGTTCGGAAACGCGCGTCGACGCGCCCTTCGCGGCGTCCGTCCCAAATCCGCCGCCTTGGGTTCGCGCTTCCACGGCGAGCCGGGCCAGGCGCTCGGAAATCGCGATGTCTTCGGCATCGGCGCTCGTCATGCGCTCTCCTGTGGCGAAGGGGGCGTCGGTGGGCGAGCGGCCCGCCCGGCCGCCAGCGCCTAGCAATCCCGATCTTCGCTGTAAACCGGCCTTCCGGGGCCGGCGGCGCGGCCCGGCATCGCCCCGCCATTGCATGGAGCGCGCGCGATGGTCTACCAGATGCGCGTCGCCGAAAATCGGGCCCGGATGGCGGAATTGGTAGACGCAGCGGATTCAAAATCCGCCGAGTTAACGCTCTTGCGGGTTCGAGTCCCGCTCCGGGTACCATGCGGCTCGACGCGGCGCCGGACGCAACGCGCCGGCCCCGCCGCCGCCCCAAAGCTTACGTCGCCGGAAGGGCCTGGTCCCCGGCGCGGGAGGCTGCGGCTCCGATGATCTCCTGCCGCTCCGCCGCGCTCGCCCCCTCCTGCACGCGCACGGTGACCTCGCGATTGGCGAAGCGGATGCCGGCCTCTTCGAACGCGGCGCGGATGCGATGCAGCAGCTCTCGGCGGATGGGGAACTGCTTGCCCGGTATGGCCTTGAACTTCACGCGCAGGATCATGGCGCTGTCTTCCATCTGCATCACGCCCTGCGACTTGGGCGGCTCGATCAGGCCGCCGCCCACCAGCTCGTCCGCCATCAGCTCGGCGCCGATGCGCTTGACGATCTTCTTCACCTGGCCGGGATCGGTGTCGAAGGTCAGACGCAGCGGCAGCTTCATGATGACCCAGTCGCGCGAATAGTTGGTCAAAGCCGCGATGTCGCCGAACGGTATGGTGTGCACCGCGCCCAGATGGTGACGCAGCTGCAGGCTGCGCACCGAGATGCGCTCCACCGTGCCCTTGACCGAGCCCAGATCGATGTACTCGCCGCGGCGAAACGCGTCGTCGATCAGAAAGAAGATGCCCGACACGACGTCCTTGACCAGCGTCTGCGCGCCGAAGCCGATGGCAAGGCCCACGACGCCGGCGCCCGCGACCAGGGGCGCCACGTTGACGCCCAGGCTCGACAGCGCCGCGAAGAGGCAGGTCAGGCCGACCAGGACCAGGGCCGTGCTGCGCAGCAGGGGCAGCAGGGTGGCCATTCGGCTGGCGCCCAGTCCGCCTTCGCCGTCCGCGCCCTCGTCGTTGTCCTCGCCCTGACGTTCGGCGGCGGACCGCACGTCGATCAGCGTGCGGACGACGTCCCAGATCGTCCCTCCGATCAATGCGGTCAGACCGACGTTCACGACCGCCTGAACCGTGCGCCCCGTCGTGCCGCCGGCCGACAGCGCCTCGGGCCCCAGGCCCCAGGCCGACAGGGTCAGCAGGACGCCGGCGGCCAGCAGCAGCGATCGGGCCCCGCGCGACGCGGCGGCCTTGACCGCCTCGTCCAGGTCCTGGGCGCGCAGGTAATGCGTCAGGATCCTGTGGCTCATCCAGAACCCGATGAAGATCAGCATCGTGCGGAAGATGCTGGCGGCGACGACGTCGACGTCGCCGTAGATGAGGGCCCCGCCGGTGAACAGCATCCAGGTGAAGATCATCGCGCCGCCGGCCAGCGCCGCCCAGTTCCGGGTCAGCGCGGCGGCGAGGCCGCGCGCCTCGGGCGGCGGGACGAGGTCCTGCGCGGCCCGCCCGATCAGGGCGACGCCGACCAAGGCCGAGACGATCCAGACCCCGCCCAGCAGCAGGCTGAAGAGATCGGGCGTGCCGGCCGGCGCGCCGAACCGGGCGAGCAGGTCCGAGGCGACGGTCTCGAACATCCAAAGGCCGGACAGCCAAAGCGCGACGCCGTGGACCAGCCGCGTCGCGGCGTCGTCGAGGGCCGCCAGCCGGTAGATCGGCCAATGCCGGGGGAAGGCGAACTCAACGACCGATCGGACGATCAGAACCACCGTCGCCACGACGATGGCGCCCGAGCCAGCATATCGCAGATCGGGATGCGCGAAGAGCAGGTAGAGCGCCGCCATCGCCCCGAGCGCGAAGGCCGCGGCGCCCACAAGTTCGATCGCCAAAAACGCCGCGGCGTCGAGGATCGTCGCAACCGTCGCGTAGGCGCCTTTCGCCGCGTTGCGCTCCGCGAGCGCGGTCTGTCGGGGCGACGCGCGACGGCGCCAGACATGGCGTGCGGCGGCGCCGGCGATCAGGCTCGTCGCCGCCGCGGTCAAGGCGAGGCCCAGGCCGCCCGCCTCGGACAGGCGAGCGCCGGTCGCGGCGAAGGCGCGGCCAAGGTCGGGCCAGGTCGTCAGCAGCGCCTCGGCGTTGGCCGTCAGCGTCTCGGCCGCGGCGCGCAGTCCCTCCACCAGGCCCGGCGCGGCGTCCGGCGGGGCGTCTCGCGCGGCGGCGGGGTCTCCGGCGAATTCGGCGACGAGAAGCGCTCGCACCTGCTCATCGCTCAGCCGCTCCATCAGCGCCCGGACCTGCGCCTCGTTCAGCGTCGCGTCGAGCTCCGGCGCGGCGTCTTGCGCGCGAAGCGTGTCGGGACGCGCGATGGCGAGCAGGCCGAGGGCCAGCGCGATCAAGGCGGCGGTCAGGGGCTTGGCGGCGGCAGGGATCATGCGGTCCTCGTCCGGTTGAAGGCGTCTCGGCGGGCCGTGGGAACGCGCGGGCGCCGGGGTGCGCCGCCGGTCTGCGACCTGGGAAAAGCGCAGGCGACGGTTGCCGGGGCGGGCGCGGCGGCGGCCGCGACGTGCGGCGAAGCGAAGGCATAGGGGCGGAGGGCGGCTGCGGTCAAGAATAAAATACTAATTGGTCCGTAATTATCAGGCTGACGTCGTCGCTCCCTCGCGCCCGAGGTCGACGGGGCGCCCGTCCATCCCGCGCGTCGGCCCCGCCGGGGCGCCGTCGACGACATGGCCATGAAGCGCGGCGCGACCCTGCGGGCCCCAAGCCTGCCGCGCGGCCGCCGCCTCGCGCCCTGGAGTGCGGCGACGCCGAAGCGCGTCTCGCTTTGCAAGCTTTCCATCTTGCGCCGGGCGCGTCGCCTGTGCCTGCTTTCCAGCGGGTCCGGTCCTGCCCGGCCCGGGGCCGCCTCGCTCCGCCCAAGGCGCCTCGCCTCGGCCTTGTTCTCGACGCCGCGCCACCGGGCGCGCCCGACCCGATCTCGGAGGGACCGCCATGCTCAAGCTCAGCACCCAAGCCGAATGGATCGCCCGCGCGCGGCAGGTCCTGCCCGCCGCCGGCTTCGGCAATTTCGATCCCGGCGTCGTCGTCGCCCGCGGCGAGGGCGCGCGCGTCTGGGACGAGGACGGGAACGAATACGTCGATCTGCTGATCGGCTCCGGCCCCATGCTGCTGGGCCACGGCCATCCCGAAGTGATGGAGGCCATCCTCCGTCAGCTTCCCCGCGGCCTGACCTTCTTCGCCAACAACGCCTTGGGGATCGAGCTGGCGGAGGCCATCGTCGACGCCGTCCCCTGCTGCGAACAGGTGCGCTTCGTCACCTCGGGCGGCGAGGCGGACATGTATGCCCTGCGCCTCGCCCGCGCCTTCGCCGGCAAACCCAAGATCCTCAAGTTCGAGGGCGGCTACCACGGCATGAGCGCCGAGGCGCAGATGAGCCTGGCGCCGGAGCGCGAGGTCAACTTTCCGACCCCCGTGCCCGACAGCGCCGGCATTCCGCAGGGCGTCGCCGACGACATGCTGATCGCGCCGTTCAACGATCTGGACGCCGTGGGCTCGCTGCTGGACGAACATGGCGACGTCGCCGCCATCATCGTGGAGCCGTTGCAGCGCATCATCCCCGCGGCGCCCGGCTTTCTGCAGGGACTGCGCGCGCTCTGCGACCGCCATGGCGTCCTGCTGATCTTCGACGAGATCGTCACCGGCTTCCGCCTCGCCTATGGCGGCGCGCAGGCGCGCTATGGCGTGACGCCCGATATCTGCACCCTGGGCAAGGTCATCGGCGGCGGCTTCCCCCTCGCCGCGCTGGGCGCCTCGGCCGAGATCATGGCGCATTTCGACAAGGCCGCCGTGGGGGCCGAGGGCTGGCTGATGCAGCTGGGCACCCTTTCGGGCGCGCCGGTCGCCGCGGCGGCCGGGCTCAAGACGCTCGAGGTGCTGCGCCGGCCGGGCGAATACGACCGCCTGCGCGAGATCGGCGGCCGTTTGATGGAGATGCAGGCGGAGGCGCTGACGGATCAAGGCCTAGCGCACCGACTTTGCGGCGATCCGACCCTCTTCGATCTCTACTTCACCGAAGCCGAGGTGCGCGACTACCGCACCGCACGGCATCGCGATCCGGCCGACAACGTCGTCTGGAACGCCGCGCTGCGCGAGGCCGGCGTCTTCAAGTCGGCGGGGAAGGTTTATCCGTCCCTGGCGTTGACCGAGGACGATCTGGCCGTGGTTCGGAACGGGGTTCGTCGGGCCGCCGCGGCGGTCGCGGACGCGCGGGCAGGCTGAACGTCGCGTCCATCGCGGTTCGGCGTCTTCCTGCTGCGGCGAGGCTGCGGCGCGACGCGGTTGGCGGCGGGAGGCGCAAGGGCGGCGTGAGAAGCACGGAGGATGGCCGGCTGACCCTTGGGATTGCCGGAGGGGTACGATCCGGCCGATCCTAAGGTCCGTGGCGGCGAACCTCGGGCTCGCCGGCCATCCTCCTAATCCGCAGCCGTGGCGGCGGCGGCGGACTTCTCCGGGCGTTCAGGCTACGCTACGCAAACTCGGCACGACGACTGGTCCAAGTCGGCCATCACCCCGGAGCGGTGATGGTACGCCACTCACAAGACACACAATATGGTTGACCGTCTGGTCGAAAAATCCCCGTAAATGGTGAGGGTCGAACCCTCAAGTCGTTGATTTCAAGGGATACCTTATCCGCGGCGCGACGAGGGGTGGGAAAATCGGCCCGACTCGCCCCTCTCCCGATTCCGTCGACGACGGGGACGATTCCTGCGTTCGGTTTTGATTTGAGAGACGATGCGGCCACGGCGAAAGCGGGCCCCGAGACCCGCTCGGGACCCGCCTGTCATCCACGCCCTGGCGGCAGGGGTCTCCCCCCATAGGACGTCCGGGCGGCTGCTTACGCTACGCTGCGGCCGCGCGCGGCGGACCGCGCACATCCCCCGGAAAGCGGATGGAAACGCGACTTACGAGATGGAATGTAGCGCCGGGCAAATGTTTCATTAACCCCCGTAAATGGTGAGGGGGGTCGATTTAAGTCTCTGAGAACGTTGCGTTTGGTGTGTATCAAGTCAGGACAGGTTCATTTTGAAGGCCGTCGGCGAATCGCTTGGGGCGTGGGTCCGACTTGCCGCAAGGCGGGGTGAGATCTAGAACGAAGCAGGAACATTCTGGATCCTCCCCGGCCGCCCCATGACCGTCTCCGCCTCGTCTTCCGCCCCCTCCGCCGACGCGTCCGCCCCGGCGCCGTCGCGCGCGGCGTTGCGCCGTCTGATGCAGGGCGGGTCGCGGCCCTCGCCGCGGCTGGTCTTCGGTCCGGGCGCGGCGCTGGCCGGCGGGCGCGCGCATGAGGTCTGCGGCCCGGCGCGGCGCAGCTTCGCCGCCATGGCCGCCGGACTGACGGAGATCGCATCGGCCTCGGGCGGGCAGGGCGCCGGCGGGCCGATCCTGTGGATCCGCGCGCCCGGGCGCGACGGGCGCCTGGGGCCCGACGGGCTGAGCGCCTTCTTCAATCCCGGCCGCCTGGTCGTCGCCGCGCCGCGCCGGGCCGAGGATGCGCCCTGGTGCGCCGAAGAGGCGCTGCGTTCGGGCGCCTGCGGGCTGGTGGTGGCGGAACTGGACGCGCCGCTGCGCCTGACGCCGGTGCGCCGTCTGCACCTGGCCGCCCAGGCGGGGGCCGAGGCGGCCGCGGCCCTGGGCGCGCCGCAGCCGCTGGCGCTGCTGCTGACCGGCGGGGCGGGCGGCTGCGAGGGGGTGGAGACGCGCTGGCACATGACCCCCGCCCTCACCTGCGCCCTCACCTGCGCCGTCCCCGCTTCGCCGCGGTCGGGCGCGGGGGCCGGGACGGCGTCGGGCGCGGATGCGAGGCTCGGCGCCGGCCATGGCGCGGCCGCCGCCGAAGATCCCGGCGAACGTCCCTGTGCAGGCCCGTCTGAAGAGCCCTGCGAAAACTCCGGTGGAGAGGTCGGCGCCGGCGCCCCGGGACAGGGCCTGTCATGGGCCGAAGGCGGCGCGCCGATCTGGCGGCTGGAACTGCGCCGTGCGCGCCTGGCCCCCCCGCGTCGCTGGCGCCTGACCTGGCGGCCGGAGCGTCGCGACGGCCCCGTGCGGCTGACCCCCGACGGCGCTCCCGACCTCGACGTCCCCGGCTGAGCCGCGCCTCCGACGACCGCATGCGGTCCCGATCGCGCCCTCATGCCGAAGCCGCGCCGACGAGATCGCCGCCCTGCGCCCGGGCTCCGCCCCGGATCCGCCCCGGATCCGCTCAGACTCCGCTCCGGCGGCGCCCCGCCGCGCGCCGGCGCCGCCGCCCTGCGCGCCGAAATCGAACGGGGCGGCCGAACCCGCCTTCGCCCGAAACCTGGGCCGACCGGCTCAGCCGCGACCGCGCAGCGCCGCCGCGGCCGCCGCCAGGCCGCCGGCCAGCAGCCCGAACAGACCGCCGCCCAGATACGCCGCGAAGATGCTTTGCGCCGCCCAGGCCGAGGCCAGACCATAGAGCGCCGCCGCCACGGCGCAGGCCAGACCCACGGCCAGCGGACCCAGCACCAGGCCGCGGTCTTCGCCTAGGGCCTCCTGCGCGGAAGCCTGCTTCGCCGGAACGCCTTGCGACGACGCGGTCATGAACGATCCTCCGATCCGGCGCCGCGGGTCTGCGGCGCTTCGTCTCGCGGATCCTGCCGCGCGCGCCCTTCGACAGGGTTAACGCAACGTCTCAGGCGCGCGACGCTCCAACCCGCGTCGCCGCCGGCCCGTCCGATCAGGCGTTGAAGAGGAAATGCAGCACGTCGCCGTCGGCGACCTCGTAGGCCTTGCCCTCGACGCGCATGCGCCCGGCCTCCTTGGCGCCCTGCTCGCCGCCCAGCGCCATGTAATCGTCATAGGCGATGGTCTCGGCGCGGATGAAGCCGCGCTCGAAATCGCCATGGATCACGCCGGCCGCCTGGGGCGCGAGGGCGCCGGCGGGAATGGTCCAGGCGCGCGCCTCCTTGGGCCCGGCGGTGAAGTAGGTGCGCAGACCCAGCAGGCCGTAGCCGGCGCGGATCAGCCGATCCAGCCCCGGCTCCTCCAGCGACAGGTCCGACAAGAACTCCTCGCGCTCCTCGTCGGGCAGCTGCGCGATCTCCGCCTCGATGGCGGCCGAGATCACGACGGAGGCGGCGCCCTGCGCCTCCGCCATCTCCTGCACGCGGGCCGAGGCGGCGTTGCCGACGCCGGCCGCGTCCTCCTCCACGTTGCAGACGTAAAGGACGGGCTTGGAGGTGATGAGCTGCAGCTGCGTCCAGGCCGGCGCATCCTCGTCCGAGATGTCGACCGTGCGCGCCGGGCGCCCCTCGTCCAGCGCCGTCTTGGCCTGGCGCAGCAGGCGGTCCTGCAGCACGGCCTCCTTGTCGCCGCCGCGGATCTTGCGGCTGAGATTGTTCAGGCGCTTTTCGATGCTCTCCAGATCGGCCAGCATCAGTTCGGTCTCGATGATCTCCGCGTCGCTCAGGGGGTCGACCCGTCCCTCCACATGCGTCACGTCCGGATCTTCGAAGCAGCGCAGCACATGGGCGATCGCGTCCGTCTCGCGGATGTTGGCGAGGAACTGGTTGCCCAGCCCCTCCCCCTGCGCGGCGCCCTTCACCAGGCCGGCGATGTCCACGAAGGTCAGGCGGGCGGGGATCACCTCCTTCGACTTGGCGATGTCCGCCAGCCGGCCCAGCCGCGGATCGGGCACCGCCACCTCGCCCACGTTGGGTTCGATGGTGCAGAAGGGAAAGTTGGCCGCCTGCGCCGCCGCGGTGCGCGTCAGCGCGTTGAAGAGCGTGGACTTGCCCACATTGGGCAGCCCGACGATGCCGCATTTGAAGCCCATGGGACGCCCTCCTTGCCGGTCGCGGCCGGCCGGATGGCACGCGCCGGGCAGGGGGTCAAGTGAAGCGGCGGCGCAGCGCCTCGAAGGGGGAGAGCGGCGACGCCGCGTCGCCGTTCCCCTTGGCGGCGTCCGGGGCCGTGCCGCCGGGCGTGTCGGCCATGCCGCCCGGCGCGTCGGCCGCGCCGGCGGCGGTCGCCCCGTCCGGCTTGGCGGCTTTGCTCCGCTTGGGCTTGGGCGGCGTCAGCCGCAGCGCCACGGCGTTCATGAAGCCGCCCTCGTCGCCGGCCGCCAGCTTGGGCGCGCCGTCGGCGATGCCGGCCAGCAGGTCCTCCAGCCAACGCTCCTCCTGCCGGGCGAAATCATGCAGCACGTAGCCGGAGACGCGGTTCTTGTCCCCCGGATGCCCGATCCCGAGGCGCACGCGCTGGTAGTCCGGGCCCATGTGCCGGTGAATGTCGCGCAGGCCGTTATGCCCCGCATGGCCGCCGCCGCGCTTCACGCGGCACTTGGCGGGGGCGAGGTCCAGCTCGTCGTGAAAGACGGTGATGTCCTCGACCGGGATCTTGTGAAACCGCGCCGCCGCCGCCACCGATCCGCCCGAGAGGTTCATGTAGGTGGAGGGCTTGAGCAGCAGCACCTTCTCGCCGCCCAGCCGGCCGTCGCTCAGCTCGCCCTGAAACTTCGACCGCCACGGCGCGAAGCCGTGATCCTCGGCGATGCGGTCGAGGGCGAGAAAGCCGATGTTGTGCCGCTGCCGGGCGTGTTCCTTGCCCGGATTGCCCAGACCGACGAAGAGCAGCATGGGCTCGCCTCCCGCGCTAACGGCCGCGAACGCGCCGGCCGCCGCCGCAATAGCGCGCCGGGCCGCGGACGGGCAAGCGCGGCGGGGACGCCCGCGCCGCGTCCCGCACGCCCGGCGCCGTCCGGGACGCCGGGCCGTTCTCCCGCTTTTGGAGAACGGCGGCGGCGCGAGGGGGCTCGACGCCCCCGAGCGGCGCGTTCAGGCGGGCGGTCCGCCGCCTCGCCCGCCCGTCCGAGGCGCGCAGGCCCGCTTCTGCGGCGGGGCGACGAAAAACGCCCGGGGGCGAGGGCCCCCGGGCGCGGAACGCAGCGGCGGCGGCCGGACCCGGCCGGCCGCGCGGCAGAGGACTACTCGCCCTCGGCCGCGCCGCCCTCTTCTCCGTCCCCGTCGCCGTCGTCCGAGGCGACCAGGCCGCGCGGGGCCTGGATGTTGGCGATGACGAAGTCGCGGTCGGTGATCATCGGCCGCGTGCCCTTGGGCAGGTCGATGGCGCTGATGGTGATGGTCGCGCCGATGTCGAGCGCGCCCAGATCCACGACCAGCTTCTCGGGAATGTCGCCGGCGGTGACCTTCAGCTCCACCTCGGGACGCACCACGGTCAGCACGCCGCCCCGCTTCAGGCCCGGCGACGTCTCTTCGTTGATGAACTCGACGGGGATGAAGAGGTTGATGCGGCTGCGCTCGGTCAGGCGCAGGAAGTCCACGTGGATCGGCAGATCGCGCACGATGTCGCGCTGCACCGCGCGGCAGATCACGCGGTTGTCCGCGCCGTCCACCTTCACGTTCCACAGGGTCGACAGGAACTTGCCTGCCTTGAGCTGCTTGAGCAGCACGTTGTGCTTGACGTTGATCGCCTGCGGCTCGGCATTGCCGCCATAGATCACGCCGGGCACGAGCCCCTCGCGTCGCGCGGTGCGGGCAGCCCCTTTGCCCGTGCCGTCGCGCGCGGAGGCTTCGAGGATCGGAAGGTCCGACATCTCGGTCTCTCCTTATGCAATGGAACGGGCCCGAGGCGCCTGCCGCGGGCCCGTGCGGCGATCCTCCAGGGGTGTAAGCGCCGCAGCGCGGGCGCATAGCAGAGGCGGGGGGGCTTGGAAAGGGTCGGCGAGGCCCGGCGAGGACCCCGGCCGGACGAGATGCGAACGCGCAGACCCGCGCCGCGTGGACGACCGTCGCCGCGGACCCGAACGCTCCGGCCGAGGGACCCGTGTGGGGAAGGTCCCTCGACCGGACCAGGGCGGACGCGCAACGCTACGCCGTTCCCGCATTCATCGTCGGAGATGTCCGACCATCCGCCCTTGCACGCGACTTGGGTTCCAGCAGCATGAACCTTGGCCGTGACCGTGCCGTGACGCGGATCGAAAGGGCGCCGACCGGATGTCGCGCGGCGGCGAGGCCGCGACGGCCCCCCTCCGCGCGGCCCGCCCGCCCTCCCCCGTCGCGGAGGGGGCCCGTCGCGCAACACGGCGACGAACGGCGAGACCCGGCGGGGGCCGGGCCGCGGACCGGGAGGCTGACGCCGCGTCCCCGCTGGCCCGGCCGAAGTCGGCGCGCTACACCGGCGCGAAAGGCGGCCGGCAGCGCCGCGGATCGGGGCCGTCCCCGGGGAGGAGAGACCGCATGCCCGACATTCTGCGCCGCGAAGACCTCGACTTCATCCTCCACGACCTGCTCGACGCCTCGCGCCTTGCGGCGACGGATCTCTATGCCGGTCAGGACCCCGCCGATTGGTCCGCCGCGCTCGACCTCGCCGAACAGCTGGCCGAGGAGGTGTTCCAGCCCATCGCGGCCGAGCTCGACGCGCATGAGCCGGAATTCGACGGCGAGCGGGTGCATGTGCCGGCCAGCCTGCAGGCCGCGCTCGACACCTATCGCGACAGCGGCCTGCCGACCGCGGGCTTTCCCGAGGACGTGGGCGGCATGAACCTGCCCTGCGTGGTCTCGCAGGCGATCTATGCGCTGCTCGCCGCCGCCAACGGGCCGGCGCTGGGCTACAACATGCTGACGGTCGCGGCGGCGAACCTGCTGAACGCCCATGGCTCGGACGACCTCAAGGACCGCTACCTCGCGCCCATGGTCGAGGGGCGGTTCTTCGGCACCATGTGCCTGAGCGAGCCGCAGGCGGGCAGCAGCCTCGCCGACATCCGCACCAAGGCCGAGGCGCAGGCCGACGGCTCCTACCGCCTGACCGGCCGCAAGATGTGGATCAGCGGCGGCGAGCATGACCTCAGCGAGAACATCGTGCATTTCGTGCTGGCCAAGATCCCCGGCGGGCCGCCGGGGGTGAGGGGCATTTCGCTGTTCTGCGTGCCGCGGATCCTGCCGGACGGGACGCGCAACGACGTGCAGCTGATGGGCCTGAACCACAAGATGGGCAATCGCGGCACGGTCAACACCGTGCTCGCCTTCGGCGATGCCGGCGGCGCGCAGGGCTGGCGCGTGGGGCCGGAGCATGGCGGGCTCGCCTGCATGTTCGTGATGATGAACGAGATGCGCATCGGCGTGGGCCTCGGCGCCGCGACGACCGCCGTCACCGGCTACCTGCATGCTCTGAGCTATGCCAAGGCGCGGCCGCAGGGCCGGCCGCTGACCGGGCGCGATCCCGCGCAGCCGCCCATCGCCATCATCGAGCATGCGGATGTGCGGCGGAACCTGCTGCAGGCGAAGGCTTATGCCGAAGGCGGCCTGGCGCTGTGCCTGTGGGCTGCGACGCTGGTCGACGAGGAGCGCGCGGGCGACGCCGAGCAGGCGGCGCGCGCGACGCGCCTGCTGGACATCCTGACGCCCATCGTCAAATCCTGGCCCTCGGAATTCGGCATCCGCGCCAACGACCTGGCGATCCAGGTGCATGGCGGCTACGGCTACACCCGCGATTATCCGGTGGAGCGTCTGTGGCGCGACAATCGCCTGAACCCGATCCATGAGGGAACCAAGGGCATCCAGGGGCTCGACCTTCTGGGCCGCAAGGTGACCGCCCGGGGCGGCGCGACCTTCGCCGCCTTGATGGACGACATCGACGCCGCCGCGGCCGCCGCGGCCGGCGATCCCGTGCTGGCCGCGCTGGCGGAGCCGTTGGCCTCCGCCGCCGCCCGCGCCCGCGCCGCCACCGGTCGGCTGACCGCGCAGGCGCCGCAGATCGGGGCGGAGGCGTTCACCGCCAACGCCACCGTCTACCTGGACATGCTGGGCCATGTGGTCGTCGGCTGGCTGTGGCTGCGCATGGCCGGGGCGGCGCAGGCGGGACTCGCGGCCGGCGCCACGGGCCCGCGGGCCGATCTGCTTGAAGGCAAGCTGGCCGCGGCGCGCTTCTTCATGGCGCAGGAACTGCCCTTCGTGCACGCCCAATGCAGCATCCTGGAAAGCCTGGACCGCAGCGCGCTGGACGCGCCCGTCGCCGCGCGGCGAGGGCGATCGGATGCGCCGTCAGAGCGCGGCGACGGGCGCGTCCAGCGCGCTGCGGTCCAGGCTTTCCAGGATGCTGCATTGGGCGTGCACGAAGGGCAGTTCCTGCGCCATGAAGAA
>JBCBYE010000431.1:0-4267 GCA_039816075.1 Pseudomonadota bacterium
CGTCCCCGTCCCGGCCGTCCCCGGGCCCAAGACGGTCCGGATCAGCTCCGGATCAGGTCCGGGGCGAGGCGCCGCCTCGATCCCGTCGAGGGCGACGACCGGACCGACATCCGCCCGGCGTCGCGGCGCGCCGTCGCCCCTGACGCTTGCCGCCAACGCCCCGCCTGCCTTAACGTCCGCCCTCGGCGCGCGATTCCGCGCGGCGCCCTCGACCGAATGCGCAACGAAGACGGAGACCTCATGGCGACGCGGGCCTTCCTGCGCCCGGGGGAGACCCCCACGTGGGTCGCTCTCGCAGGCTGCTACACGCTGTGGCTGCTCGCCATCGGCGTCGTGCACGCCGCCCCCGCGCCCTGGGACTGGGCCTGGGCGCCGCTCGCCGCGCTGGCCTGCGCCTTCCACGCCTCGCTGCAGCACGAGGCGCTGCACGGCCACCCCACCCGCTCCGCCGCCATGAACGAGGCGCTGGTGTTTCCCGCCCTCGGCCTGCTCTACCCCTATCGCCGGTTCCGCGAGATGCATCTGCGCCACCACGACGACGACCGGCTGACCGATCCCTACGACGACCCGGAAAGCTGGTATCTGGCCGAGGCGCAGACGCGCGCGCTTTCCGCCCCCCTGCGCCTGGCGCTGCAGGCCAACCGCACGCTGCTCGGGCGCATGTTCATCGGCCCGTGGCTGGGGACCTGGGCGCTCGTCCGGCAGGATCTGCCGGGCCTGGCGCGCGGCGACCGCCGCCTTTGGAACGCCTGGGGGCGCCACGCCGTCGGCTTGGCCCTCGTGATGGCCGCGCTGGTCTGGGCGGGCGTGAACCCGTTGGCCTACATCGTCCTGGCCGCCCTGCCGGGCGCCGCGCTGATCTACGTGCGCACCTATATCGAGCATCGCGCGGCCGAGGACCCCGGCCACCGCTCCGCCGTGGTGGAGGCGCACTGGTTCTGGTCGCTGCTGTTTCTGAACAACAACCTGCACGCCGTGCACCACGCCGAACCGGCGCTGCCCTGGCACCGCCTGCCGGCCCGCTACGCGGCGCGCAAGGCGGCGGTGCTCGACCGCAACGGCGGCTACGCGCCTGCGGGCTATGCGGAGGTCTTCCGCCGCTGGCTGCTGCGTCCGCGAGAGCCACTCGCCCATCCGTTCCTGCGCCGAGAGCCGTGAGCCTCGCCGCGCTTCCGATGTATGACTGGCCCGAACTTCGGGCCGAGACCGATGCGCTCTGGGCCGCCCTCGCCCCCCGCATCGCCGCCGCCGGCATGGATCCGCCCGAAGCGCTGAACAGGGACCGTTCGGCGGCCGAGATCTGGTCCGATCCCGCGCTGCTCTTCGCTCAGACCTGCGGTCTGCCCTACGTCGCCGGCGCCGCGCGCGCCACGCGGCTGATCTGCACGCCGGTCTACGAGGTCGAGGGCTGCGGCGCCGGCCGCTATGCCTCCGCCCTCGTGGCCCGTCCCGGCCCGGTCCCGGACCAGGTCCGCTTCGCCGCCAACGGTCCGGACAGCCTGTCCGGCTGGGCCGCGCCCCTGGCGCATCTGGGCGAGGCCGCCATCGCCGAAATCATCTGGACCGGCGCCCATCGCGCCTCCATCGCGGCCGTGCTGGAGGGGCGCGCCGACCTCGCCGCCATCGACGGCGTGGCCTGGAGCTTCGCCAAGCGCTTCGATCCCGGCGCCTTCGCTCTGCAGGTCGTCGGCTGGACCGATCCGCTGCCCGCCCTGCCCTTCGTCACCTCCGCCGCGCGCCCGTCGGGAGAGCGCGCCCGCCTGCGCGCCGCGCTGGTCGAAACCCTGGCCGACGCCGAAACCGCGCCCCTGCGAGAGGCGCTGGGCCTGGCGCGCATCGTCGCCTTCGCCGACACGGACTACGACCCCGTGCGCGAGACGGCGCGCCGCGCCGCCGCGCAGCTCGCCCGACGGCCCGACCTGCAGGCGGCCGTCGCCGCCGCCTGACCTGCACCGTCTCCGTTTTCGCAACGATCCGTGGCGCGTCGCGTGGTCGTTCCAGCGGCGACCTCGCCCTATGTTTCCTTCATCGCAGGATCAGGGAGAGCGCTGCCATGGGCCAGCTCGTCGACGGCGTCTGGAAGACCGACTGGTACGACACCAAATCCACCGGCGGCGCATTCAAGCGCCAGAACGCCGCGTGGCGCAATTGGGTCACGGCGGACGGCGCGCCCGGCCCCTCCGGCCAGGGCGGCTTCAAGGCCGAGAGCGGCCGCTACCACCTCTACGTCTCGCTGGCCTGTCCCTGGGCGCATCGCACGCTGATCTTCCGCGCCCTCAAGGGCCTCGCGCCGCATATCGCCGTCTCGGTGGTGCACACGGACATGCTGGGCGACGGCTGGACGTTCGAGGATCAGGACGCCGGCGCCTTCGGCCGCACCGGCGACCGGCTGTTCGGCAAGCCCTTCGCGCGCGACATCTACCTCGCCGCCGACCCGCAGGCGACGACCCGCGTCACCGTCCCCATCCTGTGGGACACGCAGACCGGCACGATCGTCAGCAACGAAAGCGCCGAGATCATCCGCATGTTCAACAGCGCCTTCGACGCCCTGCCCGGCGTCGCCTCGGACGATTATTGGCCCGAGGATTTGCGCGAGGCGATCGAGCCGGTGAACGCGCGCATCTACGACACGCTCAACAACGGCGTCTACAAATCCGGCTTCGCCACCACGCAGGCGGCCTACGAGGCCGCCGTGCACCCCCTCTTCGACACGCTCGCCTGGCTGGAGGCGCGGCTGGCGACCTCCCGCTACCTGATGGGCGACCGGCTGACCGAGGCGGACATCCGCCTCTTCCCCACCCTGATCCGCTTCGACCCGGTCTATGTCGGCCACTTCAAGTGCAACATCCGGATGCTCAAGGATCACCCGAACCTCTGGGCCTACACGCGAGAGATCTACCAGATGCCGGGCGTGGCCGAGACGGTGAATTTCGAGCACATCCGCCGCCACTACCACTACAGCCACGAGACCATAAACCCCCACCGCGTGATCCCCGTCGGCCCCGCGCTGAACTACGACGAGCCCCATGGGCGGGAGGGCCTGAAGACCGCCGCGTGACGCTGGCTTGAACGAGCGCGGGCCGCTACCCTGCTTCGGATTGAGGCAGGGGGCGGCGGATGGATGACGAAGGTTTTCTGCTGGGCGAATGGCTGACGTCGGGCTGGTGGGCCGGCGCGGGCGTGCTCGTTCCGGTCGCGCTCTGGCTCTTCACGCCCCTGGGGGCCTGGCTGAAGGAACGCTTTCGCCCCGCCAAGCGCCCGCCCGAGCGAACGGTCCCGTTTCGAGGCGTAAAGGGCCGAGAAGCCGACCTTGCGAAAATCCGCGAAGCGCTCATCGAGGAGGGAACCGGCGTCCTCGTGCCCGGCGCCGACGTGGTGACCGTCTCGGGCGGTGGCGGGGTCGGCAAAACCACGCTCGCCAAGCACTATGCCGAGGCGCACGCCGCGAGCTACGACCAGATCCACGTCATTCGCTGCGAGCGCGAGTCGGACATGCACGAGGACCTCGCCCGCCTGGTCGAGGGGCGAGGCCGCGCGGTGGACCTGGCCGCCGAAGCGCTGGTGCGCATCCGTCAGTCCAGAGACCGCTGGCTTCTGATCTACGACAACGCCGCCGACCTCGACGCCATCGAACCGATGATGACGGAGGGCGCTTACGTCCATATCCTGGTCACCAGCCGCAACCGCGACTGGACACGCAACAGGCTGCGGCGGCTGGACCTCGACGTGCTGTCGCCCGAGGCCGCCGTCGCGGTGCTGGAGGGCGAAGCCGGGTTCGTCGACGAGGACGCCGGCGCGCTTGCTGAAAAGCTGGGCTTCCTGCCGCTGGCGCTGGTGCAGGCGGCGGCGCTCATCAAGGAACGAGGCGGCGGCTTCGCGGCCTACCTGACCGACCTCGACGGGGTGATGCAGACCGCACCGCTTGCCAAGGACTACCCGCGCAGCGTCTTCGCCTCGGTCGAACTGTCGCTGAGGGGTCTGTCCGAGGCGGAAACCGCCCTGCTCAACGTCTTCGCCTGGATGGCGCCCGAGGGGCTGGGGGCCGACCTGCTCGCGCCAGCCGCCGGGCTGCCGGAAGGGCACGAGTGGCGCCCCGACATCCCTGAACCGCTGCTGCGCCTCGCGCAGGACGGCGCGGCGGCGGAGGCGGCGGTGGCGCGGCTGGCGCGGCGGTCCCTGCTGACCCCGGCGGCGGAGGGGGGCGGCCACGCGCTGCACCGCCTCACCGCCCTCGTCCTGCGCACCCGTCAGGGCGACGACCGGGACG
>JBCBYE010000594.1:0-3002 GCA_039816075.1 Pseudomonadota bacterium
GAGACCGACAACCTGACCGTCATGCGCGTGCAGGTCACGCCCTACACCGGCGGCGACGACGTGATCCGGCTGCCCGGCCCGTCGGCCTTCGAATGGCGCGCCCTCGGCGGCGACGATCAGGTGACGGGAACCGACGGGCGCGACCGGGTCGCGGGCGGCGCGGGCGCCGGATCACGTCGTCGCCGCCGGTGAAGGGCGTGACCTGCACGCGCATGACGGTCAGGTTGTCGGTCTCGTCCGACTCCTCCACGTTCGCGCCCTCGTCCGCCACGCCGATCAAAAAGACGTCGCCGGCCGGCAGCGCGTCGAGCGAGAAGAACGGCGCCTCGGTCAGGGGCTGCGTCGCCTCGCCCGCGCGCAACTGGCCGCCGAACCTGAAGAAGACCGATGGGTCGTCGGCGTCGAGGACCTGGTCGGCCGAGGCGTAGACGGCGAACGCCACGTTCTGCGCGTCGCGGTCGCCGTCGTTGACGAGGCCGTCATCGTCGAAGAACGTCTCCTCGCCCGCCTGCAGGCGCGGGCCGTTCGGCAAGGACAGAAGCGGCGCGTCGGGGTCGAAGGTCAGGTTGGGGCCGAGGCTGAGCGAGAGGCTGACGAGGCCGGGGACGGAGCGCGTCTCGCCGTTCTCCTCCACGCGCAGCACGTCGTCATGGGCGTTGATCCAGCGCAGGACGCCGTCCTCGGCCGCCACCATCACGCCGTCGCGCACGGAGTCGTCGGTCGGCCGCGCCGCCAGGCTGTCGTTGTCCTGCGAGTCGATCAAGCGCAGGCGACCGTTGCGGCCCATCTCGTAGAGCGTGATCTCGTCGGAGCCGGAGACGCCCACGTAGCCGACGCCGTCCACCACCACGGCGGCCACGCCGATGGCGCCGAAGAAGGGCGTGACGTCCTCGATCCGCTCCACCACCGAGAGGCGGCCGTCATGGCCGACCTCGAGGACGATCAGGTCCTCGTCCTCGACGCTGACGAGGTAGCGGCGGTCGCCGAAATCGACCTGGGCGAGGCCGGAGTCGAAGTCGTGCTGCGCGTCCTCGAACACCTCGACCAGGCGCAGGCGGCCTTGGAAGTCGGGGCGCTGCAGCTCCAACGTTGTGATGGCGTCGCCGAACTCCGTGCCGATGTGGATGAAGGTCTTGACGCCGCCTTGGGTGACCTCGATCTCCTGCGCGCCGGACAGCTCGATGGGATCGGAGGTGAAGACGTCCACGTCGCCGTCGTTGATTGTCTGGACGATCTCGGACGGGGCGAAGTCCTCGTCGAGGCGGATGAGGCTAACCACGTTCTCGTCGCCGGCGGCGACGAAGACGAAGGTTTCGCCGTAGGCCTCGATGAAGCGCACGGCGGAGACGCCGAAGAAGGGCCCCTGGGCGAGCGCGCCGACCTCGGCGAAGCGTCCGGTCACTGGATCGGTTTCGAAGACCGTCAGCCGCCCCGCGCCGGCGGCGACGAAGAGAGCGCGGCCATCGATGACGGCCGCGTCGACCGCGTTGAACTGCTGGTTGCCGATCGAGAGATACGCCGCGGGCGTCATCGTGCCGTCGGGCGCGAGTTCGACGACGCCGACGTAGTCGCGCGTGTTCCCGGTGAGATACAGGAACTCCCGGCCATCGACGGCGAGATGCGCGAGGCTCTCGGCGTTGTCGAAGTCGAAGATCGGGTCGGTGAAGCCCGTCGGCCCGTCCGGGCCGGCACGGCCCAGCACATCGCGGAACGCGATCTCGATCATGGTTCAATCCCCTCGGCGCGCCCGAGCCCCCCGGCCGGACCGCCCAGCGCTTCGACTTCGTCTGACCTCTTCGTCCAAGGCGCCGCGCGAAAAGGCGTGACGCCGCCGAAGCTTGCTGTAACGTCAGACGTCGAAAGGGGCGGTCAGCAGCGACAGCTCCGCATCCTCGAACCGCGCGAAGAGGCCGTCGCCCTGAAGGATCACGTCGTCGCCGCGCTGCGTCAGCTCCAGCTCGGCGAAGCGCTCGGCGCCGCGGGCGATCTCGACCCGGTCCTGGCGCGAGAAATCGAGGATGCGGTCGCGGCCGCCGGTTCCCAGCACGAAGACGTCGCGCCCGCCGCCGCCGCGCAGGGCGTCCGAGGCGCCGCCGCCGTCGAGCCGGTCCTTGCCGCCGTCGCCGAAGAGGGCGTCGGCCCCGCGCGCGCCGCGCAGATCGTCCTGGCCGCCGCCGCCGCGCAGCTCGTCGCGCCCGGTGCCGCCGATCAGGGTGTCGGAGAAGCGCTCGCCCGAGATCGTGTCGTCGCCGCCGCCCCCGGCGATGCGGTCGCGCCCGTCCGAGCCGGTGACCTGGTCGTCGCCGCCCAGCGCCTTCCACTGGAAGGCCGAGGCGCCGGGCAGCGTCACCACGTCGTCGCCGCCGGTGAAGGGCGTGACCTGCACGCGCAGGGTGGCGACGTTGTTCTCCTCGGAGGTCTCGGCCACCTCGCCCAGCGAGTCGACGACCACGTGCACGAAGGCGTCGCCGATGGCTCCGAACAGGCTGTCCACCGTGCCCGAAACGTCGCCGATGGCCTCGCCCGCCTCGGTGCGGGCGATGGCGACGCCGGCGATCAGCTCCGCCTCGGTCCCCAAGACCGCGTCGGGCGAAGCGAAGACCGAGATGCCGTAGCTCTCGGCCGCCTCGTCGCCGTCGTTGCGCGCGGCGATGGCCTGCAGCGTGACGGTTCCGCCCAACGAGACGCGCACGCCTTCGGCCAGGGTCAGCGGCGCGTCGGGGTCGATGACCAGGTCGGGGCCGGCCAGCACCTCCACCCGCGTGGCGAAAGACTGGTCGGTCTGGTCGGCGCCGGAATCTCCCGTGAACTCGACGAACGTCGCGCCGTTCGGGCCGGAAAGTCCGACGGCTTCGTTGAAGACGCCATCGGCGTTGGGCGCCGCGCGATCCTGCACCGCGCCGAGGTCGAGCAGCAGGCCGTTGCCGCCCAGCTCCAGCAGGCGATCTTCGACGAGGACGAAGGTCCGCCCGTCCTCCTCGGCCAGCGCGACGGAAAAGGCC
>JBCBYE010000357.1:0-5067 GCA_039816075.1 Pseudomonadota bacterium
CGGGCAGCGTGGCGGCGACCGCCTCCACCTCCGCCTCCGTCAGCTCCAGCGGCAGCAGGTCGGGATCGGGGAAATAGCGGTAGTCGTGCGCCTCTTCCTTGGAGCGCATGGAGCGGGTCTCGCCCTTGCCCGGGTCGTAGAGCCGTGTCTCCTGATCCACCGCGCCGCCATCCTCCAGGATCGCGATCTGGCGGCGCGCCTCATGCTCGATCGCCTGGGTGATGAAGCGCATCGAATTCATGTTCTTGATCTCGCAGCGCGTGCCCAGATGGCCGAAATCCCCGCTCTCGCGGTACTTCTCGTAGTCGCCGGGGCGGCAGACGCTGACATTGACGTCGGCGCGCAGGCTGCCCTCCTGCATGTTGCCGTCGCAGGCGCCCAGATAGCGCAGGATCTGGCGCAGCTTGCGCACGTATTCCGCCGCCTCGTCCGGGCCGCGCAGATCGGGGCGGGAGACGATCTCCATCAGCGCGACGCCGGTGCGGTTGAGATCGACGAAGCTGAGCTGCGGGTCGAGGTCGTGAACGGACTTGCCCGCATCCTGCTCCAGATGGATGCGCTCGATCCGCACGCGGTGGGCGACGCCGGGCTCCATGTCCACCAGCACCTCGCCCTCGCCCACGATGGGGTGCTTGAACTGGCTGATCTGATAGCCCTGCGGCAGGTCCGGATAGAAGTAGTTCTTGCGGTCGAACACCGAGCGCAGGTTGATCGCGGCCTTCAGGCCCAGGCCCGTGCGGATCGCCTGCTTGACGCAATAGTCGTTGATGACCGGCAACATGCCCGGCATGGCCGCGTCGACCAGCGAGACGTTGCTGTTCGGCTCCGACCCGAATTGGGTGGACGCGCCGGAAAACAGCTTGGACGCGGAGGCGACCTGGGCGTGCACCTCCATGCCCACCACGATCTCCCAATCGTCCTGGGCGCCGTGCAGCACCTTGGGGGCGGGTTCGCGGTAGTCGAGCGCGGTCATGCAGGGCGTCTCCGAAGGCGTGGAAAGGCGGTCTGAATTCGGGATAGCGCGCGGCGCCGCGGATTTCCAGCGGCGCGGGGCCGTCGCGGCGGCGCGACGGTTGCGTCGGCCGGGCGGGCCGGGCACGCTGACCGCGCCACAGCGATCCGAGGCGTGGGGCCGACCGAATGCTGCACCGACGCGCCGTTCTTCGCGCGGGCCGTCTCGCGACGGCGACGACGCTTCTGCTCGTCCTCCTCCTCGCGGCGGCCGGAGGGGGCGGACCTGCGCGCGCCTCCGACGCGGCGGCGACCGTTCCGCCGACGGGCGAGGCGCTGTCTCGGATCAAGGCGCGGGGCGCCATCCGCATGGGGTTCCGGCGCGATGCGCCGCCGTTCAGCTATGCGGGCCTCGGCGACTCGCCCTCCGGTCTCGCCGTGCGGCTGTGCGAGGCGATGGCCGCGCCCATTTCCGCCGCCGCCGGCGCCGCCGGGTCGCTGCCGGTCGACTGGGTGCCGGTGACCTCCACCACCCGGTTCGAGGCGCTCGCCTCCGCCGAGATCGACGTGCTGTGCGGCCCCACCACCCAGACCCTGACGCGACGCGCCGCGTTGGACTTCTCGATCCCCTATTTCGTCGACGGCGCCGGCATCGTGTTCCGCAAGGGCGGGTCGGAGCGTCTGGCGAGCCTGACCGACGAGCCCGTGGGCGTGCTCGCCGGCACCACGACCGAGGCCGTGGCCCGCCGGGTGCTGGCCGAGAAGGCCCCGGGCGCGCCGCTGCTGCTGTTCGAAAGCCACGTGGCGGGCCTGAACGCGCTCGAGCGGGGCGAGATCGAGGCCTATATGGGCGACCAGTCCATCGTCATCTACCAGCTCGGCCGGATGCGCCCCGCGGTGATGCCGGTGATCGCGCGGCGCACCTTCAGCCGCGAACCCTACGCCCTGACGGTGCGGCGCGGCGAAAGCGGCCTGCGCCTGGCGCTGGATCGGGGTCTGAGCGCGCTTTACCGCTCCGGCGAGATCTACGATCTGATCAAGGAGAGTCTGGGCCGCGTGCGCGTGGGTCCGGAGATCGAGGCGATCTTCGACGTGGTGACGATCCCCGAATAGGCCGTCGCGGAGGGCGCGCCGCTCACGATTCGGTCGCGTCGCGGCCTCGCCCGTTAACCAAACTTCACAACGAGTTCAGCGCCGAACAGGCAGTTTCGATCCGGGCGATTTCGCGCCCGTCATCAGATCCGTGTGTGGGAACTCGATCAAATGAAACTCAGCGCCTTCGCGGCAGCCGCCGCTTTCGCATGTCTGGTCCAACCGGCCCAGGCCTTCACCCTCTTCTCCGCCAACGGCACGATCGCCGAGATCACGCCGACCGTCGACGCGTTCCGCGACGCGCTCGGCGATCTCAACGCGCCGGAGCCGGTCAACGTCGACGGCGGCCGCCGTCAGATCAACTGGGACGCGGCGCCGGACGGCATCTCGGACCCCAACTTCTTTCCGGGCGACTTCTTCAACTTCCCGGCGGCGCCGCGGGCCAGGGGCATCGAGTTCTCGACGCCCGGCGACGGCTTCATGCTCAGCTCCACCGCCGCGTCGCTGGAGCCGGTGAACTTCGGGCAGGGCGGCTCGGGCATCTCGCCGTTCAGCGTCGAGCGGGTGTTCTCGCCCATCGGCTCGCCCATCGTCGACGTGAACTTCTTCAACCCGGCCGAGCCCGACTCGCCGGCCGTGACCACGGGCCTGGGCGTGGTCTTCGTCGACGTGGAGGGGACGACCTCCTCGATGGAGTTCTTCGACATCAACGGCGACTCGCTGCTCAAGGAAACCGTGCCGTTCGGGGACGACGGCTCGTTCTCGTTCCTCGGCGCGGCGTTCGATTCCGCCGTGGTCGCCTCGGTGCGGATCGTCTCAGGCGATCTGCAGCTGCTGGCGGATGGGTCGCTGAATTCCCAGAGCGGCGATTTCGTCGTGATGGACGACTTCATCTTCGGCGAGCCGACGCAGGTGCCGCTGCCGGCGGCGGGCTGGCTGCTGCTGGCGGGGATCGGCGGCCTCGCCGCGGTGCGCCGGCGCCGCGCGGCCGCCTGAGCTAGGGCAGCGCCGCGAGGACCTCGCGCAGCGCGAGGCCCTCGCGCAGCCCCATCTCCCGCGCCGGACCGTTGGCGCGGGAGATCACGCCGCCCGACAGCATCGAGGCGGCGTCTCCGATGCGCGCCGAGTCGTGCGAGACCGTCGCGCCCGCCTGGCCCGCGCGTTCCAGCGCCCCCAGGCGCGCGACGCCCGCGTCGTCGGCGCCGATCCCCGCATCGTTGAAGACGCCAAGGCGCATCGGCGCCTTGAGCGCCCGTTTCGGATCGCCCCCGACCAGCCCGCCATGGGAGCCGGTCAGCACCACGCCGCCCGCGTCCTGCGCCGTGATCTGCGAGGCGCTGTCGACCAGAAGCACCGTCAGCGCGCCGACCCGGACCGTCCGCCGCGCCTCCGGCGGCGCCGTCAGCACGCCCTGGGGCAGGGGGGCGGCGCGCAGCCTCTCCGCCGCCGCGTGCGCCGCCATGCCGGGCGCGACGCCCAGGGCTGCGGCCGCGGCGTTGGCCACGCTGATCCGGCCGCGCGCGGCGATGTCCGCGCCGTCGCCGATGCGCGCGCTCCCGGCGTCGACCGCGGCGGCGGCCATGCCGATCTGCGCCAGGGCCAGCACGCCCGCCACGCCGGCCCCGTCCAGCCCGCGGCCCGCATCGCTGAGGATGACGGCGCGCAGACCCGCGCTGCTCGCCATCGCCGCGGCGTTGAGGCCCCCGTGGGAGCCGCAGATCGCCGCCAGCCCGCGATGCGCCGGCGCCGCATCGGTGATCGAGCCCAGAACCACGATGCCGTCCATGCGGTTTTGCCCTCCGTCGCTTGACGCCCCGCGCGCCGCTTGCTCAGGATGCGCGCCACGGACGGCGGCGCGCAACGCTCAACGACGCGCCGCCGGATCCCTTGGGAGGAGCCTCATGCAGCCCGCAGACCCGGCGCGCCGATGACCGCGCCCACCCCGAACGTCGACCGTCCCAACCTCGACAGAACCGCCGCGCGCGCGCTGCTGGACATGATGGAGCGCATCCGCGCCTTCGAGGAATTCGCCGTGCGCGCGGCGGAGGAGAAGCTGGTGCTGGGCGCGATCCATCCCTCGATCGGGCAGGAGGGGGTGGCCGCCGGGATCATGTCGCCCCTGCGCCGCGACGACGTGATGCTCAGCACCCATCGCGGCCACGGGCATACGCTCGCCAAGGGCGCCGACGCGCTGGCGATGATGCGCGAGCTGCTGGGCCGCGAGGGCGGGACCTGCGGCGGCAAGGGCGGGTCCATGCACATCGCTGATTTCGGCGTCGGCATGCTGGGCGCCAACGGCGTGGTGGGGGCGAACATCGTCATCGCCGCCGGCGCGGCGCATGGCGTGAAGCTGCGCGGCGAGGACAAGGTGGTCGTCTGCCTCTTCGGCGACGGCGCCGCGAACCGCGGCCCGTTTCTGGAGGGGCTGAACTGGGCGGGCGTCTTCGATCTGCCGATCCTCTTCGTGTGCGAGGACAACCGATATTCCGCCACCACGCGGACCGCCGACGCCACCTCCGGCCCCGGGCCGGCCGCGCGGGCGGAGGCGCTGGGGCTGGCGGCGCATGCGGTCGACGGCAACGACGTCCTGGCGGTGCAGGCGCTGTCGCGCGACGTGGTTTCGCGCCTGCGCGCCGGCGGCGGACCGGAATTCATCCACGCCGTGACCTACCGGCAGACCGGACATACCAGCTTCGACCCCGCCGCCTATCGGCCCGAGGGCGAGGCGGCCAGGATGCGCGAGGCCGACGACCCCGTCGCCCGCCTGCGCGCCGCGCTGGCCCTGGCGGGCGAGGCGGAGGGCGCGCTCGACGCCCTGCACGCCGCCGCGCAGGCCGAGATGGAGGGCGTCTACGAGACCGCCAAAGCCACCGGCTGGCCCGCGCTCGACGCCGCCTTCGCCGACACGCAGGACGTGGGCGACCCGCGGTTGGAGGCGTTCTGATGGCCGCGCTCCGCCCATCCCGCCCCGCCCGGCGGGCCCCGCAGGAGGCCCCGGATCAGGTCCGGGGCGCCGGTCGCCCG
>JBCBYE010000561.1:0-3256 GCA_039816075.1 Pseudomonadota bacterium
CAGCCGGCCTCCAGAAACCGTTGCGCCGTGGCGCGCCCGATGCCCGATCCCGCTCCGGTAATGACGATGCTGCGGCCCATGACCGTCTCCCTCCCTTGACGCGGGCCGTTGCCGCCCGCCGCTCGGCGCACCCTGCGTCAGGGGACGGGCCGGCGCAACGCGGCCGCGCTTAACCCTTCGCCAACCGCCTTCGTCGACCTCGCGCAAACCGCTTCTCCTTACCGAGCGCGAACCCCGCCCGGGCTATCCCCCGTCCCGTGGTGGAGCGCGGTCGGGGGGCCGCGCGCGAGGCAGGCCCTGGGGGGGGCGGCGTTCCGTGTGCGAGTTCTGCGAGTCCAAATGGGACGGGGGCGCCTTCGGCACCCCCGGGGGGCAGGTCACCTGGCGTTTCGCCGATGCCGGCGACGGCGGCGGCGAGGTCACCGGCCGCATCACCGGGTCCTTCGCCCAGCGCACCAAGGAGGCGTTTCAGGCCTGGGAGGACGTCGTGAACCTCGACTTCCGCCAGGTCGGCGCGAACGAGCAGGCCGACATCACCGTCGGCTGGGGCTCGGTCGACGGGTCCTACGGCGTCATCGGCTACGCCCGCACCAGCTTCATCGCCGAAGAGCTCGTGGAGGCCACGATCATCATGGACGCCGACGACCTGTGGAGCGCGGGGCGAAACCATCGTCCCGGCCCGGGCGAGGGCGTCTGGAACTACTACGCCGTCATGGCGCACGAGATCGGCCACGCCATCGGCCTGCCGCATCTGACGCAGCGCAGCTCCTTGATGCATGCCAGCAGCCTCGACGCCGTCGATCTGACGCTCCCCGACGTGAAGGCGGGCGTCGCGCTCTACGGTCCGGCCAAGGGCTCGGCCGGCGGCGGCGACGACGTGCTGGCCGGGCGCAAGGGCGTGGACAAGCTGCGCGGCGGCGGCGGCGACGACGAGCTCTTCGCCTTCGGAGGCGCCGACGTGCTGGCCGGCGGCCGCGGCAACGACCATCTGTCGGGCGGGCGCGGCGGCGACGCGCTCAAGGGCGGCCGCGGCCTCGACGTCCTGCGCGGCGACGGCGGGGACGACCGGCTGATGGGCGGCGGCGGGCGAGACAAGCTCACCGGCGGCGGCGGCGAAGACACGTTCGTGCTCAAGCGCGGCGGCGCGCGCGACGTGGTCACCGACTGGAAGAACGGCGTCGACGTGATCGAGGTCGTCAGCGGCGCGCGCCGCTTTCGCGATCTGGACGTGGACCGGCGCGGCGACGATCTGCTGGTCAGCCTCGAAGGCCGCGGCTCGCTTCTCCTGCTGGACGCCGCGCGCACCAAGTTCAACCATGAGGACGTGATGTTCTGAGCGCGGCCCCGATGCCGATCGTCGGGGGCCTCGGGCCGCCGCGAAGGCGTTCGCCCCCGTGCCGCGCCGCGCCGCGGCCCGCCCGCTGGGCGCCGCCCTCCGAGCGGGCAGGATCGAATGGCGAAAGACCGAAATCGCGAAGCGGACGGGGCGGCAAGGCCAGGCGACCGGCGGCGGCGCGGTCGACGGGAGCTTCGCCGCGGGCGTCGATCCCTTCGCCGATGTGCAGACCCCCATCGGGCGGCCGGCCCTGCACAGGCGCGCCCGGCAGGCCGTCGAGGCGTGGAGGGACGTGCGCGACCTCGCCCTCCGCCGCGTCGCGAACGGCGCCCCGGCCGACATCCCCCTGGGCGTCGGCGTCCTCGATGGCCGCGCCGGCGCGCAGATCCTCGCCGACACGGGCCGCGACGACCGCCTCGGCGGCGGCGGCAGCCGCGCCGTCGCCCCAGATCTCGAAACGCCGCCTCGGACGCTGGCGCGTCGCCGCCGACGCCGTTAACCTTCCTGTCCGACGGGCGACGCGCCGCGCGCCGCCGTCCGCAGCGTCTCAAGCGTCAGGCAGGGCCATGGATTTCGGCGAATTCAAATGGGGCGACGCGCCCTTCGGCGGGTCGGGCGGGACCGTCACCTGGAGCCTCGCCGCCATCTCGGACGAGTTCAACCGCTTCGTCGCCCCCATCACCGGCCGCGGCTTCCGCAAGCGGGTGAAAGAGGCGTTCGACGCCTGGGAAGACGTCGTCGACATCGAGTTCCGCCAGGTCCGCGGCGACCGCGAGGCCGACATCCAGATCGGCTACGGCGCCTTCGACGGCCGCCTGGGCACGCTGGGCCGGGCCGAGGTCAGCTTCGACGACGCCCTCATCACCGGCGCCGTGATCCGCATGGACATCGACGAGGACTGGACGTTCAAGCGCGACTTCGTCTCCCGCAGCCGCGACGACCCGCAAAGCTTCTACGCCACCATCGCCCATGAGATCGGGCACGCCATCGGCCTCGACCATCTCGACCCGCCCAAGGCGCTGCTGCACCCCTTCGCCGGCACGACCATCGACCTGACGCTCAAGGACGTGCGGGCGGCCGTGGCGCTCTACGGACCGCGCGAGGGGCGCGGCCGCGACGGGTCTCAGATCCTCGCCGGCGACGCCGAGGGCGACACCCTGTCCGGCGGCGCCGGCCATGACGACCTGCACGGCTTCGCCGGCGACGATCTGCTCTTCGGCGGCGATGCGCGCGATGCGCTCCATGGCGGCTCCGGCCGCGACGCGCTTTCGGGCGGATCGGGGCGCGACCTGCTGATGGGGGGCGCGGGCCGCGACCTGCTGGCCGGGGGCGCCGGGCGCGACCGGCTGCAGGGCGACCGCGGCGCCGACGGCTTTCTCCTGGAATTCGACGGCGGCCGCGACCGGGTCCTCGACTTCGACGCGGCGCGCGACCGGATCGTCGCGCCGCAGGACGTCGCCGTCTTCGTGCGGGTCAAGGGCGAGGATCTGGTGGTGGCGCTCGGCGGCGGCGACGCCCTGCATCTGCGCGGCGCGGCGGAGCTCGACCGCGACGATCTGCTCTTCGGCTGAGCGTCCGGCCCCGCGCCGACGTGATCGCGCCCGTCCCCCCGTCGCGCTAGGCTGCGCGCCGGCGGGGGCGGCGGCATGGGATGGGATGCATGCGTTTCGGGAACGAAAAATGGGGCGGCCGTCCCTTCGGCAGTTCGGGCGGCACGGTCACCTGGAACTTCACCGGCTTCTCCGACAGCTTCAATCGCTTCGACTTCATCATCGGCGGCGCCTTCCGCGCCCGGGTGCGCGACGCCTTCGACGCGTGGGAGGCGGTGCTCGACATCGACTTCCGCCAGGTCGGCGCGAACCGCAACGCCCAGATCCAGCTGGGCTTCGCCGAGATGGACGGGCCGGGCGGCACGCTCGG
>JBCBYE010000684.1:0-2423 GCA_039816075.1 Pseudomonadota bacterium
ATAAGCCCTGAAAGCCGGACTACAGCGGATAGCACTTGATGATCGACGACGCGGCGAAGATGGCCAGCCCCACCGGCGGCGTCACGTCGGCCATGATCCCGAAATAGAAGCAGAACATGTGCACCGCCACCAGCGGCACGATCAGGCCGGACTGCGCGCCCAGCTCCACCACCACGCCGGCCATCAGGGACGACACGACGATGTAGTTGGCCGTCGTCGGCAGACCCATGCCCAGGATGATGGAGATCACGGCCACGAAGAACAGCATGGCGATCAGGTTGCCGCCCGACAGGAACTCCACGAATTCCGCCATCACCTGGCCGATGCCGGTCAGCGTCACCGCGCCCACGATCACGCCCGCCACGCCCATGGCGGCCGCGAGCCCGATCATGTTGCGCGCGCCGGCGATAAGCCCCTCGGCGATGTCCGAGACGCCGTCGCGCAGGCGGCCCAGACCGCCCTGGCCGCGGAAGAACGCCTTCAGCGGGTGCTGCGTCGCCAGGATCAGCAGCATGAAGGCCGCCGACCAGAACGCCGACAGGCCGGGCGACTTGCGCTCGATCATCAGCAGATACATCAGCAGCAGGATCGGCAGCAGGTAATGCAGGCCGGTCTTGTAGATCTCCTTGACCGGGGGCAGCCGCTCCATCGTCTCCATGTCCAGCGGCAGGTCCGGCGAGGCGGCGGAGACGCGCACCGCCGCCACGTAGGCGACCATCAGCAGCGCCACGAGCAGCAGCGTGCTGTTGTCCGGCCCCAGCGCCGCGTCCAGCAGGCCCACGATCTGCCCCATCCCGAACAGCAGCGCGCCCGCGGCGACGATGCTGGCGGCGATGATGAAGATCGCGCCGAGGATGAACTTCAACCAAGGCACGTTCGACGTGCCCGTCATGCCGCTCTTCAGCGCTTCGAGGTGCACGATGTAGACCAGCGCGATGTAGCTGATAGCGGCGGGGATGATCGCCGTCTTGACCACCTCCACATAGCTGATGCCGACGTATTCGGTCATCAGGAAGGCCACCGCGCCCATCACGGGCGGCGTCAGCACGCCGTTGATCGAGGACGACACCTCCACCGCGCCGGCCTTGGCCGGCGAGAAGCCCACCTTCTTCATCAGCGGAATCGTGAACGTGCCGGTGGTGACTACGTTGGCGATGGAGGAGCCGGAGATCAGCCCCGTCGCGGCCGACGCGATCACCGCCGCCTTGGCCGGCCCGCCGCGCAGATGCCCCAGCGCGGCGAAGGCCAGCTGCAGGAAATAGTTGCCCGCCCCCGCCTGGTTCAGCAGCGAGCCGAACAGCACGAACAGAAACACGAAGCCCGAACTGACGCCCAGCGCGACGCCGAACACGCCCTCGGTCGTCAGCCACATGTGGCTCATGGCCTTTTCGAAGGACGCGCCCTTCCACTGCACCACCTCCGGCAGCCCGTCCCAGGCGCCGAAGAAGACGTAGGACAGGAAGAAGAGCGCCACGCCCATCAGCGGAAAGCCGAGCGAGCGGCGCGCCGCCTCCAGCAGCAGGACCAGGCCCGCGCCGGCCATCGCCAGGTCCATGCCGTTGGGCCGGCCGGTGCGGTCCGCGACGCCCGCGTAATCCCACCACAGATAGGACGCCGTCGCCGCCGCGATCAGCGCGACCGGCCAGGTCAGCGCGGGAATGCGGTGGCGCGGCGAGGATTTCAGCGCCGGAAAGGCCAGGAACGCCAGCAGCACCGCGAAGCCCAGATGGATCGATCGGGTCTGCGTGTCGTTCATCACCCCGATGCCCAGCAGAAACGGCAGGGGCGAGGCGATGTAGAGCTGGAACAGCGACCAGGTCAGCGGCAGCCACCACAGCAGATTGCGCGAGAACGCGTCCCGCGGCGCGCGTCCGCCGGTATCGGCGTCGGCCAGCAGGTCCTGCAGGGCCTGGTCGTCCTCGGGGCCGCCCGCGGCGGGCTTGGCGTCGGTGGCGCTCATGGCGATCCCCTCCCCTCGCGCCGCGCCTCCTCGCGAAGCTGCGAACGCGGTCGTGCGATGGCGGACGGCGGCCCCCGCCTCGGGGGGCCGCCGCCGGTCTCAGATCGAGCCGATCACATCCAGCCGCGCTCTTTGTAGTACTTCACCGCGCCGGGATGCAGGTCGGCGGTCAGGCCGTCCTTGATCATCTCGTCCTCGACCAGGCGGCCGAACGCGGGATGCAGGCGCTTGAAGTCGTCGAAGTTCTCGAACACCGCCGACACCAGGGCGTAGACCACGTCGTCCGGCGTCTGCGCCGAGGTGACGAAGGTCGCCTTGGGGCCCCAGGACGACACGTCGGCGTCGTTGCCCGGGTACATGCCGCCGGGGATCGTCGCCGCGGCGTAGGCGCTGTTCTCGGCCAGCACCTTGTCGGTGCCCGCGCCGGCCAGATCCAGGATCTTCACCTCGCAGGTCGACGTCG
>JBCBYE010000030.1:0-14476 GCA_039816075.1 Pseudomonadota bacterium
GAAAATTCCTGATGGCGGGAAAGTCCGGCCTCAACCTCACCCATGACGCCGCGGGCGACGCCGTCCTCGCGCCCTATGCGGAGGCCGCGCCCTGGCTCGCCCCCGCCCTCGCGCGCCACGGCCCCGAGGACATCCAGGCCTGGGCCGAGGCGCTCGGGCAGCCGCTCTTCACCGGGTCGTCCGGCCGCGTGTTCCCCAGGGCCATGAAGGCTTCGCCGCTCCTGCGCGCCTGGCTCGCCCGGCTCGCCGCGCAGGGGGCGGAGCTGCGCCCCAGGTGGCGATGGACCGGGTGGACGCCCGCCGGCGCCTTCGCCTTCGACACGCCCGACGGGCCGCGGGTCCTCGCCCCGCAGGTCGCCGTCCTGGCGCTCGGCGGCGCCAGCTGGCGGCGCCTCGGCGCCGACGGCGCCTGGACCGACGCGCTGACCGAGGCGGGCGCGGCGCCCGCCTCCTTCCAACCGGCGAACATGGGCCTCGCCGTCGACTGGTCGCGCCACATGGCCCCGCATTTCGGCCAGGCGATCAAGCCGGCGGTCCTGCGGGCCGGCGCCCTCGCCGTGCGCGCCGAATTCACCCTTTCCGCCAGGGGGCTGGAGGGCGGCGGCATCTACGCCGTCGCCCGCGCCGTGCGCGAGGGCGCCGCGCTGACCGTCGATCTCGCCCCCGGCCTCGCGCCCCAGGCCGCGGCGGAGCGTCTGGCCGGGACTCGCGCCAAGGACGCGATCGGCGCCCGCCTGCGCAAGGCGCTCGGCCTCTCCGCCCCCAAACGCGCGCTCCTCCAGGAATTCGCCCATCCCCTGCCGCGCGAGCCCGCCGCGCTCGCGGCGCGCGTCAAGGCGCTGCCGATCCGCCATGCCGGGCCGCGCCCGATGGACGAGGCCATCTCCACCGCCGGCGGCGTGCGCGCGCGGGACCTGTCCGAAACCTACGAGCTGCGCGCCCGCCGCAACCTTTGGTGCGCCGGCGAGATGCTGGATTGGGAGGCGCCGACGGGCGGCTGGCTGCTGACCGCCTGCCTCGCCACGGGCCGTCTGGCGGGCGAGGCCGCCGCCGCGCGGCTCGACGCCCTTGCCACCGCTCCGCCGGCGCCTCAGCCTTCGCCGCAAACTGATCTGGGGAGGATCACATGACCAGCCTGCGCGCCCGCGCCATGGCCGGCGAGCCCGTCCACGGCGCCTTCATGGTGGAGTTCCTGACGCCGGGCCTGCCGCGCATCCTCGCCAATGCCGGCTGCGAGTTCGCCCTCTACGACATGGAGCACACCGGCGCGTCCTTCGAGACGCTCAAGATGCTGGTCGCCGCCGGGCAGGGCCTGCCCATGGCCCCGATGTGCCGCGTGCCGCGCGGCCGCTACCATTTTCTCGCCCGCGCGCTCGACATCGGCATGCACGGCGTGATGGTCCCCATGGTCGAAAGCGAGGACGAGGCGCGCGCCATCGCGGAGGCGGTGCGCTACCCCCCCGCCGGCCGCCGTGGCGCCGCCTTCGGCTTCGCCCATGACGGTTTTTCACCGGGCGATCCGGCGGCCAAGGCGGCGGAGGCCGACGCCCGCACCCTGCTGATCGCGCAGATCGAGACGGAACGCGGGCTCGAGAACGTCGAGGCCATCGCCGCCGTGCCTGGCATCGACGTGCTCTGGGTCGGGCATTTCGACCTGACCAACTTCCTCGGCGTGCCCGGCAATTTCGAGGGCGAGGTCTACGTGAACGCCCTGCGCCGCATCGCCGCCGCCGCCAAGACCCACGGCAAGGGACTGGGCATCCTCGGCGGCGACGCGGCGTGGCTGGAGCGTCACCGCGCCATGGGCTTCAACATGCTCGCCGCGGGCGTCGACCCGGCCCTTTTGATCCAGGGTCTGAACGGCATTCTCGACCCGATGCGGAGCCCGTCATGACGTTCAAGGTCGGCACGACGCGGGACCTGCTGGCCGCCGACGGCCGCCCCTGCTTCCCCGAGGCCGCCTTCGAGGAGCTCGCCCGCAACCCCGCCATCGAATGGGAGTGGATCCCCGAGGACGTGGCGGAGATCACGCCCGAGATCGCAGCCCGCTACGACGCCCTGCACGTGAACCTGCCGCGGGTCACGGCGGCCTCGGTCGGCGGGCCGGACCTGCGCGCGAAGATCGTCGCCCGCAACGGCGTGGGCTTCGACAGCGTCGACCTCGACGCCTGCCGCGCGGCGGGCGTGACGGTGACCAACACGCCGTTGGCGATCCGCCGGCCCGTGGCCGTGGCCGCCCTGACGCTGATCTTCGCGCTCAGCGGAAAACTCTTCGCCAAGGACCGCATGGTGCGGCAGGGCCGCTGGAACGACCGCGTGAACCACATGGGCGAGGGGCTGACCTCGCGCACGCTCGCCGTCTTCGGCGCGGGGGGCATCGGCGCCACGCTGATCCCGCTCGCGGTCCCCTTCTTCGGCCGCGTCGTCGCCCACGACCCCTTCGTGGACGCGCAGGCGCTGGCGGCGCTCGGCGCCGAAAAGCGCAGCTTCGACGCGGCGCTGGCCGAGGCCGATTTCGTCGTCGTCGCCTGCCCGTTGACGGACGAGACCCACCATCTCTTCGACGCCGCCGCCTTCGCGCGCATGAAGCGAACGGCGAGCTTCGTGAACGTCGCCCGCGGCCCGATCCATGACGAGGCCGCGCTGGCCGCCGCGCTGAACGCCGGCGAGATCGCCGCCGCCGGCCTCGACGTGACCGAAGCCGAGCCCATCGACCCCGCCAGTCCCCTCCTCGCCATGGACAACGTCATCCTCACGCCCCATGCGCTCTGCTGGACCGACGAATGCTTCGAGGCCATCGCGCGCGCCGCCCTCTCCTCCATCGTCGACGTCAGCCTGGGCCTGACCCCGCCGCATCGGGTCGCCTGAGCGCGTGGACGACCCCCTCCTTCCCATCGCCTTCGCGCTGAGCGCGGCGGCGTTCTTCGGCGCCGCCATCCATTTCCAGCGACGCGGCCTCGATCACATGGACGGCGGGCGCGGCGCGCTGATCGGCATCGCGGCCTCCGTCCTCGTCTTCGCCGCGCCCGGTCCGCTCTACATCGAGGCGGCCTGGTGGACGGCGCCGGCGACGCTGATCTTCGTGCTCTGCGGCTGCTTCATGCCCGCCATCTCCACCATGCTCGCCATCCGCTCCGTCGGCATCGTGGGGCCGGGGCTCAGCTCGGCCATGGGCTCGTTCGGCCCGTTCTTCGCGATCCTGCTCGCCGCGGGGGTCCTCGACGAACCCTTCGGCCTGCGCGAGGCGTCGGGCCTGGCGCTGATGACCTCCGGCCTGATCCTGACGGCGGGGGTGCGCCGCGTCTCCGGCGCCGACTGGCCGATCTGGGCGCTGGGCTTCGGCCTGGGCGCGGCCTTCTTCCGCGGCGCCTTCCAGCCGCTCGCCAAGATCGGGCTGGAGGAGGTGCCGAGCCCCCTTTTCGCCGCCCTGGTGATGTCCGCCGTCTCCGCCGCGCTGCTGGCCGCGCGCCAGCTCGCCGTCGGCCGCCGCGGTCAAGCCTGGCCCCGCGCCGGCGCCCTCTGGTATGCCGGCGCCGGCATCCTCAACGGCCTCGGCATCGTCGCGCTCAACGCCGCGCTCGGGGCCGGACGCGTCTCCATCGCCGCGCCGCTCTCCTCGACCACGCCGCTCTGGGCGCTGTTCTTCGGCGCGGTGGTCTTCCGGTCCGAGCGGATCACCCCGCGCCACCTGCTCGTCGCCGCCCTCGTGGTGGCCGGCGCCGCGCTGATCGTCTGGCGGCCTCAGTAAAGCTCGCCGTTCCGGCAGTTCACATGCAGCTCGGCCACCGAGGCCGCGTTGGGCAGGCCCAGCGCCAGCGCGATCAGCCGCGCCACCTCCTCGGGCGGGGTCATCGCCTCGCCGCCCGCATCGCCGAACGCCCCGCGCGCCATGTCGGTGTCCACCAGTCCCGGGCAGACCGCGGTCGCGCGGATGCCGTCCTCCCACCCCTCGCGCCGCAGCGCATGGGCCAGCGCCACCGCGGCGAACTTGGTCATCGAATAGAGCGCCGTGGTCGAGGAGGCGACCCGCTTGCCCGACAGCGACCCCACGATCACCACGCGCCCGGCGCCCGACGCCCGCAGCATCGGCCAGGCCGCCTGGGCCAGCCGCCGCGGCGACTTCACGTTGACCTCCAGCATGGCGTCGAGGTCGGCGTCCTCCGCCTCGATCACCGACTTGGCGATCAGCAGCCCGGCATTGGCCACCACCGCGTCGACGCGGCCCAAGGCCTCCGTCGCCGCGGCCACCCACGCGGCCTCGTTCCCCGCCATCGCATCATAGGGGAACGCATGCGCGCCGACCGCCCAGTCCGGCGCCGCCCCCGACCGGATGCCGAGGCTCAGCGTCCACCCCTCCGCCGCCAGCGCCTGCGCCGCCGCCGCGCCGATCCCCCGGTTCGCGCCGGAGATCAAAGCCACCCGGGTCAATACAAGGCCTCCTCGTTCACCGTCGACACATGCGCCGCCACCACCTTCCAGCCCACGTCGTCGAACCGCACGAAGGTCTGGCTCTGCCGGCCCACCAGGGGCCGGCCGCGCACCTTGAACTCCAGGTTCACCGTCGCGAAATCCCGGCCCAGCGTCAGGATCTCCAGCCGCAGGCGTTGCTCCTTCAGGCCCGGCCCCGGCGGCCGGCGCACCCGATGCGCATGGATCTCGTCGAAGCCGTAGCCGTTCTCGTGCAGCGCGTAGCGGATCGTGTGGGGCGATCGCCAGAACGTGTCGTCCAGCACCTCCACGTCCTTGCTCTCCAGCGCGGTTTCGTAGCGTTCGAAGAGCGCGCGCACCTCCTCGACCACCTCCGGAATGTTCGGCGTCCGGTCCGTCACAGCCCCGCCTCCTTCGCCCTCATGGCCAGCGCGGCGAGGCTCATGTCCGCCCCCCGCGCCCCGATCACGCTCAGCCCCACGGGCAGCCCGTCCACCTCGCCCAGCGGCAGCGAGACCTGGGGATGCCCCGCCAGCCCGCCCACGGCGCAGTTGGCGTTGATCCGGTCCCGCGCCCGGTCCTTGTCGGCCAGCGGCGCGCCGGCCAGGGGCGCCGGATCCGGCGTCGTGGGCATCACGATCACCGCCGTCTCGGTCAGCGCCGCCAACCGCCCGCGCGCCTCGTCGCGGATCAGGCGCGAGGTCGGCAGCTCCGCCGCGGGCACGGCCGAGGCGAACATCAGCGTGCGCGCCACGAGGTAGGAAAAGCGCGGCGTCTCCGCCTCCACCCAGGGGCGGAACGTTTCCCAGGCCTCGGCCATCTGCAGGTTGCGCTGCGCCCGCGCCCAGGCCGGCAGGCCGGAGGGGGAGAGCGGCCCTTCGCGCGTCTCGCCGATCAGCCCCGCCAGCGCCCGCGCCTTGGGCAGCAGCGCCGCCCGAACCTCGGGCGCGGCGAGCGCGAAGACGTCCTCGGCGATCAGGACCTTGGCGGGCAGAGCGCCGCCCGGCCCCTCTCCGAACATCGCCGCGCAGACCCCGGCGAAGATGTCCGCATCGTCCGCGAACCAGCCGGTCGTGTCCGACGACGGCGCCTGCGCCATCATCCCCTGCAGCGGCAGACGCCCATGGGTCGGACGAATGCCGTAGAGCCCGCAGAAGCTGGCCGGCGTCCTGACCGAGCCGCCGGTGTCGGTGCCCAGCGCGATCTCGCACAGCCCCTGCGCCACGGCGCTCGCCGATCCGCTGGAGGAGCCGCCGGGCACGCGCCCCGGCGCCCGCGGGTTCACGGGCGTGCCGTCGAAGGCGTTCTCGCCCAGCAGGCCCAGGCTCACCTCGTCCGTCACCGTCTTGCCGATCAGCGTCGCGCCCGCCTCCAGCAGGCGCGCGACCGCCCAGGCATGGGCCTCGGCCGGGGCCTGCATCCGCGCCCAGTCCGGATTGCCGCCGCCGGTGACGCGTCCCTCCACGTCGAACAGGTCCTTGGCGGCGAAGCGCAGCCCGCTCAGCGGGCCGTCCGCGCGTCCCGCCGTCTCGAACCGCTCCACGAAAGCGCCGCCATCGTCCATTCGCCCGCTCCTCGTCCCTGACGATGAAGCCTCGCCTGCGCGACGGCCCGGGCGCAAGCGCAGGCTTCGCGGCGGGGCGGAACCGTGGCATTATGGAACGGTGCAGGGCTGGAAGGGGAGCCGCCGCCATGAGCTATTTCGACGTCGACGTCCACTCGCGGACCGTCACCGCCGCCAACGCCGAGGCGCAGCTGTGGTTCGACCGCGGCCTCGTATGGACCTTCGCCTATTGCCACGAGGAGGCGATGCGCTGCTTCGGCAAAGCCCTCGAGGCCGATCCCGACTGCGCCATGGCCCATTGGGGCCTCGCCTACGCGGTCGGCCCGAATTACAACATGGAGTGGCATCACTTCGACGATGCGGGCAAGGCCAAGGCCCTCGCCACGGCCTACGACGCGACGCAGGCGGCGCTCGCCCTCGTCGACCGCGTGACGGCCCCCGAACGCGCGCTGATCGAGGCGCTGAGCGCCCGCTACCCCCAACGCGATCCCATCGAGGATCAAGCCCCGTGGAACGCCGACTTCCGCGATGCCATGCGCGAGGCCTATCGCGCTCATCCGGACGACCAGGAGGTGGCCTGCATCTTCGTCGAGGCGATCATGAACGTGACCCCTTGGAAGATGTGGGACCTGCGCGCCGGCGCGGTGGCCGAAGGCGCCGGCACGGTGGAGGCGGAGGCCGTTCTCGACCGCATGTTCGAAACCGAGGCCGCGTGGAAACACCCCGGCCTCCTGCACCTGCACGTCCACCTGATGGAGATGTCGCCCCATCCCGAGCGGGCGCTCAAGACCGGCGACGTCCTGCGCACCCTCGTGCCCGACGCCGGTCACCTGATCCACATGCCGACCCATATCGACATCCTGTGCGGCGACTACCGCGACACGCTTCACTGGAACGAAAGGGCCATCCAGGCGGATCTGAAGTTCGTGGAAAAGCAAGGCGCCATGAACTTTTACACAGCCTATCGCATACACAACTATCACTTCGCCCTCTACGGCGCTATGTTCCTTGGACAATACGAGCCCGCGCTGCGCGCCGCCCAGGGCCTGATCGACACCACGCCCGAAGATCTGCTGCGCGTCGAAACCCCGCCCATGGCCGACTTCATCGAGAGCTACCTGTCGATGAAGGAACACGTCATGATCCGCTTCGGCAAGTGGCGGGAAATCCTCGCGTTGCCAGAGGTTTCCGAGCCGGAGCTCCACTGCGTCACGAACGCCATGCGCCGCTACGCCAAGGCCGTCGCCCACGCCGCGCTCGGCGAGGTCGACGCGGCCGAGGCGGCGCGCGAGGCGTTCCTGGAGGCGAAGGCCGCCGTTCCGGAAACCCGCATGCTGCACAACAACTTGTGCACCGATCTTCTGGTGATCGCCGAAGCCATGGTCGACGGCGAGCTCGAGTATCGGAAGGGACACCACGACGTGGCCTTCGACCACCTGCGCCGCGCCGTGGCGCTGGACGACGCGCTGCCCTACGACGAACCCTGGGGCTGGATCCAGCCGGCTCGCCACGCCCTGGGCGCGCTGCTGTTCGAACAGGGCCGCACGGCCGAGGCGGAGGCGGTCTACCGCGAAGATCTCGGCCTGGGCGGGGCCCTGTCCCGGGCCACGATCCATCCCGACAATGTGTGGTCCTTGAGGGGTTTGGTGGACTGTCTTGAGACGCAAGGCCAAGGCGGCGGCGCCGAGGCCCGCGCCCTGCGTCAGCGCCTCGACATGGCCCTCGCCCGCGCCGACCGCCGCGTGGCGGCCTCGTGTTTCTGCGCTCAGGCGGCGATGGCGGCGGGGTAGCCCTGTCGTCCCGGGGGCGCGGCGGCGTCGGGGGCCGCGCTTCGGCTAGGCGGCGAAGGCCAGGCGATCCCGGTGGAGCATGGCGTGCACGCCTTTTTCGCCGTTCACCACCTGGGTGACGCGCAGGTCGGCCGACATCGAGCAAAGGGCGTAGGCGTCTTCGGCGGCCAGGCCGGTCAGGTCCGAGACGCGGTCGATCAGCGAGGACAGCGCCTTTTTGGCGGCCTGGTCCAGACTGGGGTCGAGGCCGATCTCGATGAGATGCGTCGGCGTCTCCGCCCGCGGGCCCGGCAGGGCGGCGCCCTTGTGCAGGATCACCTCGATCTCGCCGGTCAACGCGGTTTCGATGGCGGTCACGTTGACCTCGCCGTCGCCCTGCGCCGCATGCCCGTCGCCGAGGCTGAGCAAGCCGCCCGGCGTGAAGACCGGCAGCCAAAGGGTCGCGCCCGCGACCAGTTCCTTGAGGTCCAGATTGCCGCCGAAGGCGCGCGGGACCAGAGAGGTGACCCGGCCCCAGCCCGGCGGCGGGGCCGTGCCGATCACGCCGAAGAAGGGCGCCAGCGGCAGCGCGTCGCCCCAGGGCAGGCGCGCGACGCCGGTCTGCGCGTCCAAGGGCAGGTGCAGCAGATGCGTTTCCGTGAACCGCTCCGGCAAGGCGCCCACGAGCGGACGCGAAAAGTTCCAACCCCAGTCCTGGCCGAGGCGGATGTCGCGCAGGCGCACTTCGAGCGCGTCGCCCGGCGCCGCCCCCTCCACCGCGATGGGGCCCGTAAGGATGTGGCCGGGCAGGGGACGCGCGCTGCGGGCGTGGATGTCGCGCAGCGCGGCAGGGACCTGAAAACCCTCGGGCGGCAGAACCTCCGGGCCGCCGGAGAGGGTTTCCACCTCCACCACGTCGCCGGAGGCGATGGTCAGCGCGGGCGGCGCCTCGGCATCGAAATAGCCCCAATGGCAGGTCTCGACCGAGGCGGGGAGGACGTGGCGCATGACAAGGCTCCGGCGAAGTTTCGGGTCGCCGCCATGCGAGGGCGCCGCGGCGCGCGGGTCAAGCGGTTGACCGCGGCGTCGGGGCCGTGCCGGTATGGGGCGGACGACGAAAGAGAGGGCGGCAGGATGACGGAGCTTTGGCAGGCCTCGGCCGGGGTGATCGCGGCGCGGGTGCGGGCGCGCGAAACCTCGGCGCGGGAAGAGGCGGAGGCGGCGCTGGCGCGCCTGTCCGCCGTCAACGGCGCGCTCAACGCCGTGGTCGCGGTGACCGAGGACGAGGCGCTGGCGGCCGCGGACGCGACCGACGCCGCGCTGGCCCGCGGCGAGGACCCCGGCCCGCTGGCCGGGGTGCCGACGACGGTCAAGGTCAACGTGGACCAGGACGGGCAGGCCACCACCAACGGCCTGACCCTTCAGAAGGATCTGGTGGCCGACCAGGACAATCCCGTGGTCGCCAACCTCAAGCGCGCGGGCGCCAGCATCGTGGGGCGCACCAATACGCCCGCCTTTTCGATCCGCTGGTTCTGCCGCAACCGGCTGCATGGCGACACGTTGAACCCCCATGACGCGGGGATCACGCCGGGAGGCTCCTCGGGCGGCGCGGCCTCCGCCTGCGCGGCGGGGATCGGGGCGTTGGCGCATGGCACCGACATCGCCGGGTCCGTCCGCTATCCGGCCTATGCCTGCAACCTGCATGGGCTGCGGCCGACCACCGGGCGCGTGCCGGCGGCCAATTTCAGCGGGCCGGACCGGACCATGGGCGCGCTTCTGACCGCCGTCTCCGGCCCGCTGGCGCGTCGGATCGACGACCTTCGGCTGGGGCTGGAGGCGATGGCCGCCCCGGATTGGCGGGACCCCTGGCACATGCCGGTCCCCCTGGTCGGGCCGCCCCTGCACAAGCGCGCGGCGCTGTGCGTGGCGCCCGAGGGGCTGGAGGTGCAGCCGGAGGTGCGTGCGGCCGTGCACGGCGCCGCCGAGGTGCTGGAGGCCGCCGGCTGGACCGTGGAGGAGGCGGAGCCGCCGTCGCTGCGCGAGGCGGCGGCGTTGAACATGGAGCTGTGGATGGCCGATTTCGGCGTCGCCGCCCGCCCCAAGCTGGAGGCGGAGGGCGACCCCGACGCCGCCTTCGTCGCCGCCCGGCTGATGGAGATCGCCGGGCCGGACGCCGACGCCATGGCGGCGCTGCAGCGGCGCACGGGCCTGATCCGGCGGTGGCAGGCGTTTTTGGAGCGGTATCCGCTGCTGCTGACTTGCAGCTCCGCCGAGGCGCCCTTCGCCGCGCATTCCGACCTGACGTCGGAGGCGGATTTCGCGCGCATCTACGAGGCGCAGCTGGTGCAGGCGGGCCTGCCGGCGCTGGGCCTGCCCGGGCTGAACGTGGCCGTGGGGCGGCCCGGCGCGCCCATGGGCGTGCAGCTGACCGGGCCGCGGTTCCGCGAGGATCTGCTGCTGGAGGCCGGCGCCGTGATCGAGGCGGCGCATCCCGCCATCACGCCGGTGACGCCCTTCGCAGCCTCCTGACGCCTCCTGTCAGGAACCCCGCCGCGTCCCGGTTGCGCGGCGGGCTGCGGCGGGCGAGATGTCCGGGGCCGGACGGGCTTGCCGAAGGAGATGCCGAGATGACCGCCGAAACCACCCGCGCCACCGCCGAACGCCTGGTCGAGCTGTGCCGCGCGCATGAGGCCGCCAAGTGCCTCGACGAGCTTTACCGCGACGACGCCGTGTCCGTGGAGGCCGCGCTGGCCCCCGGCATGGAAAGCGTCGCGACCGAGGGATTGGCCGGGATCCGCGGCAAGCATGCCTGGTGGGAGGCCAATTTCGAAGTGCACAAGGACGAGACCGACGGCCCGTACATGCACGGCGAGGACCGCTTCGGCGTGATCTTTTCGGTCGACTCGACGCACAAGGAGAGCGGCCAGCGCTCCGACATGAAGGAGCTGGCGGTCTACCACGTGGACGCGGACGGCAAGATCTTTCGCGAAGAGTTCTTCTACACGTCCTGACGGGCGCGGTTCGGGTCGGGGCGCCGCGAGGGTTTCTTTCGCGGCGCCTTTTTCTTGAGGCGGTCTATTCGGCGGCCTGCGACGCCGGGGCGTAGAATTCGGACGCGGCGGCGCGGCGGACCAGCCACCAGCCGTATTGTTCGGGCCAGCGGGCATAGGCCTCGTCGGCGCCCAGGGCCTGGGCGGCGTGCAGGGGCCAGGCGGGGTCCGCCAGCGCCTCGCGCCCGATGGCGATGAGGTCCGCCTCGCCGGCCTCGAGGATCGCCTCGGCCTGCTCGGGATGGGTGATGAGGCCGACGGCCTGGGTGGCGAGGCCGGCCTCGGCGCGCACGCGGGCGGCGTAGGGGACCTGAAAGCCCGGCTTGCGCTTGCCCCGCGCGGCGGTGGCCGAGCCGGCGATGCCGCCGGAGGAGCAGTCGATCACGTCGACGCCGAGGCCCTTGAGCGCCTTGGCGAGCGCCACGGTGTCCTCGAGGCTCCAACCCGCCGCGTCGCCGTCGACCGAGGAGCAGCGGAAGAAGAGCGGCAGATCGTCGGGCCAGACGGCGCGCACGGCCTCGGTCACCTCGAGCGCCAGGCGCATACGGCCCTTGAGATCGCCGCCATAGGCGTCGTTCCTGCGGTTCGACAGCGGGCTGAGGAAGCTGTGGATGAGGTAGCCGTGGGCGCCGTGGACCTCAGCCGCCTTGTAGCCGGCGGCGAGGGCGCGGCGCGCCGCGGCGGCGAAATCGTCGATCAGGGTCGCGATGTCGTCGGCGGAGAGGGGGTGCGGCTCCAGCCAGCCCTCGTCCACGGGCAGGGGGGAGGGGCCGACGGGCGTCCAGGCCATGTCGCCGCGGGCGGCGTCGTCGGCATCGAGGGGACCGTTGCCGAACCAGGGGCGCTGCATGCTGGCCTTGCGGCCGGCATGGGCCAGCTGGATGGCGGGCACGGCGCCGTGGCGCGCCTCGAACGCGGTGACCTGGGCGTGGCCGGCGATCTGCCCGTCCTCCCACAGGCCGGGGCAGCCATGGGTGATGCGTCCGTTCTTCTGCACCGCCGTCGCCTCGGTGAAGATCAGGCCGGCGCCGCCGGTGGCGAAGCGGCCCAGATGCACCAGGTGCCAGTCGTCCAGATAGCCGTCATGGGCCGAGTACTGGCACATGGGCGAGATGACCACGCGGTTGCGCAGGGTCTGGCCGCGCAGGCGCAGCGGTTCGAAGAGTTTCGGCGACATGGGACCCTCCCTTGGGCGTCGGCGGACAGGCTAGCGGCGCGGGGGCGGGGCGCAAGCGCTGGACGCGGCGCGGGCCGGGCGGCATCCTCGGCGCGGCGGCATGGGAGGCGCAGGGCGATGGCGGATCGGTTCGACGCGTTGGTGGTGGGCGCAGGCTTCGCCGGCCTGCGCGTTCTGCAGCTGCTGCGCGCGCACGGGCTGCGCGCGGCGGTGCTGGAGGCGGCCTCGGGCGTCGGCGGCACCTGGTGGTGGAACCGCTATCCCGGCGCCCGCTGCGACGTGGAGAGCGTGCAGTACTCGCTGCAGTTCGATCCGGCGCTGGAGCAGGACTGGGACTGGACCGAGCGCTATGCCGCCCAGCCGGAGATCCTCGCCTATGCCGAGCATGTGGCCGAGCGCTACGACCTGACGCGCGACATCCGGTTCGACACGCGCGTGACCTCGGCCCATTGGGACGATGCGGAGGATCTGTGGCGGCTGACGGCCGAGGACGGCGCGGCGTTCGAGGCGCCGATCTGCGTCATGGCGACGGGCTGTCTGAGCGTGCCGAATCGGCCCGACATCGCGGGGCTGGAGGCGTTCGAGGGGCGCATCCTGCATACCGGCGCCTGGCCGCATGAGGCGGTGGATTTTTCCGGGCTGCGCGTCGGGGTGATCGGCACGGGATCGTCCGCGGTGCAGTCGATCCCGCAGATCGCCCGGCAGGCGGCGCAGGTCACGGTGTTCCAGCGCACGCCCAACTTCATCGTGCCCGCCGCCAACCGCCCGCTGAGCGCGGAGGAGCGGGCGCAGGCGAAGGCCGGCTACGCGGCGCTGCGCGCGCGGCAGGCGGCCAGCCCCAACGCCATCGCGCGGCGCGGGCCGTCGGGGCCCGCCTCCGCCGCATCGGCCGAGGCCTGCGAGGCGGAGTTCGCGCGGCGCTGGGAGGAGGGGGGCCTGCCGTTCCTGGCGGCCTTCGACGACCTGCTGCTCGACCCCGACTCGAACGCGATCGCGGCGGAGTTCGTGCGGCGGCGCATCCGGGAGATCGTGACGGATCCCGAGACGGCCGAGGCGCTGTGCCCGACCGATCCCATCGGCTGCAAGCGGCTGTGCGTTGAGATCGGGTATTTCGAGGCCTTCAATCGGCCGAACGTGCGGCTGGTAGATCTGCGCCGCGCGCCGATCGAGAGCACGACGGCCGAAGGGCTGCGCGCCGGGGGCGTGGACCATGGCTTCGACGCGCTGGTCATGGCCACGGGCTTCGACGCGATGACCGGCGCGCTGCTGCGCATGGATGTGCGCGGTCGCGGCGGGCGTCGTCTGGCGGACGACTGGGCGGCGGGGCCGGCGAGCTATCTGGGGCTGGGCATGGCCGGCTATCCCAACCTGTTCACGGTGACGGGGCCGCAGAGCCCCTCGGTGCTGACCAACATGCTGGCGAGCATCGAGCAGCATGCCGAATGGATCGCCGGCGCGGCCGCGGAGATGCGCCGACGCGGCGCCGCGCGCATGGAGGTCGAGCCCGAGGCGCAGGCGGCCTGGACCGAGGCCAATTCGGCCATGGCCGGCGGCACGCTGCGCGAGGCCTGCGGCAGCTGGTATCGAGGCGCGAACATCCCGGGCAAGTCGTCGGTCTACATGCCCTATGTCGGGGGATTTCCGGCCTATTCCAAGGCGCTGGAGCGGGCGACGGCCGAGGGTTATGCGGGCTTCGCCTTCGGGTGAGCCCGGACGGGCCCTCGTCCGGGCTGCGCCCGAACGTCGGCCCCGCCCGAACTCCCCCTCGGCCCCGAACGCCCCCTCGGCGCCTTGTCGGTCGCGGCGCCGCGGCGGGTCCGGCCGGTCGAGGTCGCCCGTCCGCCGGCCCCGGGCGCCGTCTCGCCCCGGACCTGATCCGGGGCCTCCTTCGGCCGGGGCCGGGCGCCGCGCCGGGTCAGAGCTGCACGCCCTTGGTCAGCGCCCCGTCCACCACGAGGTTTGTGCCGGAGGTGAAGCTGGAGGCCGGCGAGCACAGGAACACGACGCCGCGGGCCATCTCCTCGGGCGTTCCCATGCGGCCCATGGGGTTCATGCCCAGGGCCGAGGCGAAAAGCTCCGGATTGCCCGTCTCGATCTGGTTCCACACGCCGCCCTCGAAATAGGTGTTGCCCGGCGAGAGGGCGTTGGCGCGGATGCCCTTGGGCGCGAGCTTGAACGCCAGACCTTGGGTGTAGTGGACGAGGGCGGCCTTGAAGGCCCCGTAAGCGGCGCCCGTGAAATCGATCTCCCGCCCCGAGACGGAGCTGACGGCGCAGATCGCGGCGGCCTTGGAGGCCTCCAGATGCGGCAGGGCGGCGTTCACCAGGCGCACGGTGTGCATCATGTCGGTCTCGAAGCCCGCCTGCCAGGCCGCCTCGTCGTCGTTTACGGCGAGGGCGGAGACGTTGGCGACCACGATGTCGATGCCGCCGAGAGCCGTCGCCGCGTCGGCCACCCAGCCTTCGAGCGCGGCCTTGTCGGCGACGTC
>JBCBYE010000379.1:0-4810 GCA_039816075.1 Pseudomonadota bacterium
ATAGCGCGCTCCCCTGCAGCCCGCAGCAATGGAAAGGTGGTGAAGTCCGTGCAGGTGATGGTCCGCGACAACAACGTCGATCAGGCGCTCCGCGCGCTGAAGAAGAAGATGCAGCGCGAAGGCGTGTTCCGTGAGATGAAGCTCCGGCAGCACTACGAGAAGCCCTCGGTGAAGCGCGCCCGCGAAAAAGCCGAAGCCATTCGGCGCGCGCGCAAGCTCGCGCGCAAGAAAGCGCAGCGCGAAGGCCTCTGATCGTCGCGGCGTCCTGAGGGGCGCGGTCGCGAATGAGCCTGACGGACCCCCGGCCCTGGTCGGGGGTTCTTGCGTTTCGGGGCGGCCGCCGTCGCCGCGGCGCGCGCCCGAAGGCGGCGCCGAAACGCCGTTGTTTCGCCCCGCCCCGTCGTTAACCTGTCCTGACGCGTGGGGGACGGCCGTCCCCGCGCCCCTGGTTCTGGTTTCGATGCGGAGACGGCGATGCGCCTGCTCAAACCCCTGGTTTTCGGCCTGGTCGCGATGGGCTTCGTCGCGTCCTGCACGCCGACCAACACCGGTCCCGCCACCGGCTCGGCCCGCAAGGCGGAGATCGGCCAGTCCGAGCAGCTGGTGGCGGAGCTGCGGCGCCGCAAGCTGCTGAATCAGGACGCGCGGTTGAAGCGCTACGTCGATTCGGTCGGCCGGCGCATCGCCAAGCAACGGCCCAAGGGCGCGCCGCGCATCCGCGCCTTCGTCATCAACGATCCCGGCGTGAACGCCTTTACCACGGGCGGCGGCTACGTCTTCTTCAACGCGGGCCTGCTGGCGGTGCTGGAGAACGAGGCGCAGTTCGCCATGGTCTTCGCCCATGAGCTGGCGCATGTGGATCGCGGCCATGTGACCGAAGGCGCGCGCAATCGATCCAATGTCGGGCTGGGCGCCACGGCGCTGGCCATCGGCGCGGCGGTGGCGGGCGTTCCGGCGGACCTCGCTCAGGCGGTGGTGGGCGTCGGCGCCCAGGCCGCGGTCGCCGGATTCACGCGCGAGCAGGAGACGGATGCGGACCGCATCGGCTTCCAGTATCTCTCCGGCGCCGGCTACAACGCCGCGGCGGGGGCCAAGAGCTTTCGCGTGCTGCGCGACCTCTACGGCGACCGCGGGGGCTTTCTGGCCACTCACCCGCAAAGCAGCGAGCGGCAAAAGCTGATCCAGGGGCTCGCCCGCCGCAACGACGCCAAGTCGGGGCGCGTGGGGCGCGACGATTACCTGCGCGCGACGAACAACCTGCGCCGCCAGGCCATCAAGTTCTACGAGACCAATGATCGCCCACGCGAGGCGCGGCAGGCCAAGCGGAACCTGCGGCGCCTGCGCTGAGCCGGGCCGAACCGACAGACCGGATCGGGCCGGGCGGAACCGGATCGGCGGGGGCCGGGCGAAACCGGATCGGCGGGAGCCGAACCGGGCGACGCCGGACCGGGCGGAGCGTCAGAGGCGGATCAGCGGCAGGCCCGAGAACGCCATCCATGCCGTCCAGGCCGCCGCGGCCGTCAGCGCCGCCGTAGCCGCCCACACGGTCGCCGCCGCCGCGCCGCGGCCGGCGCCGGCCCGATCCGCGGCCCAGCCGACCGCCGGCAGGATCTGCATCGCATGGGTCGCCAGGAAATGCGGCGGGCGCAGGTCGCCCGTGGCGGCGGACCAGCCGATCAGCGGCAGCGTCGCCGCATCCGGCATCTGTTCGGGGAAATGGTGCCCCTCCGCCCCGCCGAGCGCGAAGCCGAAGCCCGCCGTGCCCAACGCCCCGCCCATGAAGCCCAGCCCCACGCCCAGGCGCAGCCCCGGCCCCAGGGCCCCACGGTCCCGCCACGCGAGCCAGCCCACCGCGAAGGCGATGGCCACCAGGATCACCGCGCCAATCCCCATCAGCGTGTAGGCGGCGGCGTGGAAGGCGTCGGCCTCGTTGAAATGGCTCGCCTCGCCCTGCCCGGCCTTGGCGCCGATATAGACCAGCTCCAAAACGCCCGAAATCACCGCAAGCGCGCCGAGGACGGCCAGCCAAGGCGCCGCGCGCGCGGCCGGCAGCCGCTCCGCCGCCCAGGCGATGGTGGCGAAGTGCAGCGCCACGGCGAACGCGAATTTCTGCGGCTTGGCCCAGACCGGGGCGCCCAGAAACTCCCGCGGGTCGACCAGCGAGGCGAGCAGGAACAGCAGCCACAGCGAGGCCGAGAAGGCGGCGGCCTGCCACAGATGGCGCGGCAGGTCGGCCGCCGCACGCGCAGCGAAGGCGGGCTCCGCGACGCTCATCGCGCCGTCGCCTCGGTCGGGCGAAGGCGGGCGACGAGCGCCTCCGTGACGACCGACAGCAGAAAGCCTGCCGGCCCGAACATGAAGACCGCCAGCAGGATCGGCGCCTGGATCAGGCGCGAGACCGACAGCCCGTCGAGCCGCTGCGCGCACCACGCGCCCACCAGAAGGTCGAAGGCCAGGTAGTGCTGCCAGCCCGCCACCAGCATGCGATCGGCGCCCAAGAGCGCGCGCACCTGGTCGAGCGTGCCGTAGCCGCCGCCCTCGCTCATGAAGAAACCGGGGACGGCGAGCGCCGCGTAGCTGACCGACAGAAGCAGCGGGATGCCCATCGCCGGCCCCGCCCGGGTCAGCCAGGGCATCCGCCGCGGTCCCAGGATCAGGATCAGCCAGCCCAGCAGGGCCAGCGTGTTGGAGAGGGAGAAGGCCTGCGCCCAATCCATGGTCGCCTCCGCATCCGGGATCGCGGCGATGTCACCGCTGTCAACATCAAGATAAGCGAGAGCGCCGCGCGATCAAGGGCCGAAATTGACAGTGGTGACATTTCGCGCGACCACGGAGGCATGGCACAGGAGGGTCCCTACCACCACGGCAACCTGCGCGCGGCGCTGGTGATCGCCGGCATCGACCTGCTGGAGGAGGCGGGCCTGCCGGGGCTGAGCCTGCGCGCCGTGGCGGCGCGCGTGGGGGTCAGCCATTCGGCGCCGCGCAATCACTTCCGCGGCCTCGCCGGCCTGCTCAGCGCGATCGCGGCCGAGGGCTTTCGCCGCCATGCGGCGGCGCTCGGCGATGCGATGGCAGAGGCCGGCGAGGATCGGGCCGCCCGGGCGCAGGCGGCGGCGGAGGCCTATGTGGCCTTCGCCCTCGCCTCGCCGGCGCTGTTCACGCTGATGTTCTCGAAGGATCGCCTGGACGCGGATGACGCGGCGCTGTGGGCGGCGCGGAGCGAGTCGTATGATCGGCTCAGAGAGGCGGCGCGAGGCTACGCCTCGGGCCCGGCGGCGTCGCTGCCCGAGAACCTGGCGGCCGAGACCTATCTGTGGAGCCTCGTGCACGGGTTCGCCCGCCTGCGCCTGGACGGCGTTTTGGGCAAGTCGGAACGGATGCTCGGCCGCCAACTGGAGGTGGGAGAGATCCTGCCGAAGGGCCTGTTCGACGAGCCCTGACGCCGCGAAGGCGCAGGGGCCGCGGGCCTGCGGCGCGCGGCTGCGACCTCAGGCGGCGTCTGCGCCCGGCCGCGCGCGGGTGGGCGGGCGGGGCGCTCGGCCGGGCGCAGGCGCGGCCGGGACCGAGGGCGCGACGCGGGGCGAACGCTGCGACGCGCGCCTCGGGGGGGACGTCAGGAGTTGACCAGCGCCATGAAGATCAGCGCGATGGCCACCACCACGAAGCCGATGGAGCCCCAGCGGATGAAGCCCTCGAAGGTCCGCTCCTGCTCCTTGATGTCCATCTTGCCCGGTTCGTGCTCGGCCATGGGGGCCTCCTTGTCTCGGCGACGGCCGACGGTGCGGCCCTGCAACTGCAGCACCTTGGTATCGCCGGCGCGCAAGGCGGGCAAGCGCCCCCATGGTCGCGGACGGGCCGCCGCGGCGCACGCCGCGCGGCCCGCCGGTCAGGGCTCAGCGCAGCTTGAGCTCCATGCCTTCGACGCCCAGCGCCGCGCCGAAACCCTCGGAGCCCGAGACGGAGATCGGCTGCAGCGCCACGGACTTGTCGAAGCCGCCGACCAGCGCGTTGGCGCCGACCCCGACGCCGACGGACGCGGACGCGCCGACGCCGCCGTAATCGCCCTCGAGAATGCCGGTCTCGTCCTTGGCGTTGGTCGGGGCGAGCACCAGCCAGCGGATGACCTCGGAGCTTTTCACTTCCAGATCCAGGCCCACAGAGGTGACGGTGGCCTCATAGGCCTCGTCCGGCTGGCCCGTGCGGGCGAAGGTGCAGGCGAACTTGGTGGACGACACGAGCACCAGGTTGGTGCGGTCGGTCATCTCGCAGCGAAGCTCTCCGGCCTCGACCCGGGCGTCGCCGGACTGGGCGAGCGCGGCGGCGGGCGCGAGGGCGGCGAGGATCGCGGCGGCGGCGAGGCGGCGGGTCGAAGACATCGGACGGGTTCTCCTGTGCAATTCGCGGTCGCGCGGCAAGGCCCCCGGCCGCGCGCCCCAACTAGGTGGCCTCGATTGCGGCGGACGCAAGGCGCCCTGCGCGATGCGCGCGATCACGACAGACGGAAACGGTAGGCGCCGTCCTCGGACAGCTCGCGCGTGACCTCGCCCATCCGCAGCATGTGGTTGAGGTGGCCGATGGCCTCGGACAGCGCCATGCCGAAGACCTCCTCCTCCACCTCGCGGCCGAAGACGGGCATGAAGCACTGCGCCGCCGTCAGCGGTCCGCGCTCTTCCAAGTGCCGCCGAAGCCGCTTGAGCGCGCCGTGGTGGTTGTCGATCAGCTGATCGAGCCGCGTGGGCAGGCCCGTGAAGGGCAGCTTGTGGCCGGGCAGGCCGAGGTGATCCTCGCGCGCATGCTCGCGCAGCGCCTC
>JBCBYE010000167.1:0-7797 GCA_039816075.1 Pseudomonadota bacterium
ACGAAGGCGCCGGTGATGCGCCCCACCTTCGCCCGCACCAGCTCCGCCGCATCCGGATTGCGTTTTTGGGGCATGATCGAGCTGCCCGTGGAAAACCGGTCCGACAGCCGTGCGAAGCGGAACTGCGCGCTCGACCAGATCACCAGCTCCTCGGCGAAGCGGCTCAGATGCGTGGCGCAGATCGACGCGGCGCTCAGAAACTCAAGCGCGAAATCGCGGTCCGCCACCGCATCCAGGCTGTTGGCCGCGGGTCCGGCGAAGCCCAGCGCCGCCGCCGTCGCCTCCCGATCGATCGGAAACGACGTCCCCGCCAGCGCCGCGGCGCCCAGCGGCGACAGATTCATTCGCTCCCGCGCGTCCTGAAACCGCGCGCGGTCCCGGCCGAACATCTCCACATAGGCCATCATGTGATGCCCCCAGGTGGTCGGCTGCGCCGTCTGCAGATGGGTGAAGCCGGGCATCACCAGGCCCGGATGCGCCTCCGCCTGCGCCAGAAACGCGCGCATCAGCGCCGTCAGCCCCGCGATGGCGGCGTCCGCCTGATCGCGCACCCACATGCGGAAATCCAGCGCCACCTGATCGTTGCGCGACCGCGCCGTGTGCAGCCGGCCGGCGGGCTCGCCGATCAGCTCGCGCAGCCGCGCCTCCACGTTCATGTGGATGTCCTCCAGCTCGACGCGGAACGGGAAGGACCCATCTTCGATCTCTGACAACACCGTGAGAAGGCCGGCGTCGATCTTCTCGGCGTCCTCGGCCGAGATTATGCCTTGGGCCGACAGCATCGCCGCATGGGCGCGGCTGCCCGCCACGTCCTGCGCGGCGAAACGTCGGTCGAAGCCGATGGAGGCGTTGATCGCCTCCATGATCGCGTCGGGCCCTTCGGCGAAGCGCCCGCCCCACATGGCGTTCGCGCCCTGTGGCGCAGCCTTGGCGTCGGCCCCCGCGGGGCCTGCGTCGTCCGTCATGAGTTCCTCGGGGGCCTCGCCCCTGTCGCTGGTTTTCGGGAGAGAGACCGCATGCGCCGCCCCGCCCCCCCGTCGTCCACGCCGTCGTCCGCCCCGTCCTCGGCGGCGTCCTCCGTCGTGACCGCCGTCGCGGCCGCCGCCGTTCTAGTCGCGCTCGCCGGCTTCGGAAACCCCGCCGCGGCGGAGCTGACCGCGGACGAACGCGCGCAGCTGGAGCAGATGCGCGACGGCGACATGAAAAAGCTGGTGATCCACGACGCGCCCAAGGCCGCCGTCGACGCCGTCTTCGTCAATCCCAACGGCGGCCGCGCCACGGTGGAGGATTTCGCCGGCGCGGTCACCGTCGTGAACCTCTGGGCCACCTGGTGCCCGCCCTGCATCAAGGAGATGCCGGCGCTCGACCGTCTGCGCCAGGCCCTGGCCGACGATCCGCGGGTCGACGTGGTGACCGTGAACACCGAGCGGCGCGGGCGCATCAAGGCCAAGGCCTTTCTGGAGGACAACCTCCTCTATGCGCTGGAGCCGTGGTCGGACGAGCGCAACGCCCTGCCGCGCGCCATCGGCGTGCTGGGCCTGCCCACGACCGTGATCCTCGACCCCCAGGGCCGAGAGATCGCCCGCCTGCAGGGCGACGCCGTCTGGGACGCCCCGGAGGCCGAAGCGATCCTGCGCCGCCTCGCCGACTTCGCCGGCGACGAAAGCTGACCGGCCGCCGCGCCGTTCTCCCCGGCGCGGCGCCGGCGCCCAGTCCGTCGGCGCCCAGTCCGTCGGCGCCAAATCCGTCGGCGCGTGGTCGAGCCCCTCGGGCGACCCGGCATCGCGCCGCCCCAGCCTCGCGTCGCCCGGCCCGCCCGGCCTCGGGGCGACGCCGCATCGCAGCTCCGGCCCCTTCCGCCGTGGGCGCTTTGCCGTCAAGACTTTCTCAACCCAGATGAGCCCCGCCTGAAGGGCCGGCCTTGCAAGTCTTTTATTTTCAGCGGCTTGCCTCGTTCCCCGCCTCCCGGGGAAAGAGGCCATTCCCCGCGGGGAAATCCCCTACCCCGCCTCGGCGCCCGATTTTCCCTCGGCCTCGCCCCCGGCCCGGCCCGAGGTCATGCGGGTCATCACGTCGTCCTTGTCGATCAGATGATGCTTCAGCGCCGCCCCCGCATGGGCGAGCAGAATCGCCGTCAGCGCGATGGCGAAGACCATGTGCAGCGTGGCGAAAACGCTCTCCAGCCCGTCGGAGCCCGGCACGAACGGGTCCGGCATTTCGAACAGGCCGAAGACCATGTTCTTGACCCCGTAAAGCTCCTGCAGCGTCGAGGCGGAGCTCATCAGCCACCCGGTCAGCGGCATCAGGAACATCAGCGCGTAGAGCGCGTAGTGCGAATAGTGCGAGGCCTTGACCTGCCACCCCGCCATGCCCTCCGGCAGCGCCGGCGCCGGGTTCGCCGCGCGCCAGAGCACCCGCAGGATCGCCAACGCGAAGGCCACGAAGCCCCAGCTCTTGTGGATCTGCACCAGCTCGAACTGCACGTAGAGGTCGGTGACGACGTTGGCGGTGTAGAAACCCAGGCCCAGCATCCCGATCATGATGACGGCCATGGTCCAGTGCAGCAGGCGGGCCGGCAGGCCCCAGGCGGCGGCGGTGTTGCGGATCGACATGGGCGGCCTCGTTCCTGTCAGGCATGGTTTCGGTCGGCGGTCCGTGCGCCGTATCGGGTTCCGGTCCGGGCGCCGCGTCGGGCCCCCGGTCACGGCATCGTCTCAGGCGTCGGTCGCCACCCCCCCCCCGGCGCGAGGGTCGGGCGCGGCGTCTCAGGTCAGTCCGTCGCCGCCGCTTCGGTCCGGCGGGCGACGAGGTCGAAGCGCACCCGGATCTCCCGGCTGACCTCCACCAGGTAGGAAGTCGGACCCTGGCCGATCCCGAACAGGGTGCGGTCGATCACCGTCTCGCCGGTGGCGCGCGCGGTCTCGCCGGTCAGGTCCAGCGCCAGCTCCACCTCCACGTCCCGGGTCTCGCCGCGCAGCTGCAGCTCGCCCCGCGCCAGCCAAACCCCCTCGACGGGCGAGGGCTCCAGCTCCGACAGGCGAAAGCTGCCCAGCGGGTGCGCCTCGGCGTCGAACCAGTCGACGGAGCGGGCGAAGGTGCTCGCCAGCGCATTGCCCAGATCCAGCCGGGTGATGTCGATGGCCAGGGTCAGGTCGCTGTCCTGCGGCGCGTCGGGGTCGAAGCGGCCCTCGCCGGTGAAGGCGGGAAACCGGCCGCGGCTGTCGACCTGGTTGACCACCAGCTCGAATTCCAGCGTGGAGCCGGCGTCCTGCACCTGCCACAGCTCCGCCCGCGCCTCGCCGCCCGAAAGGACGGCGAGGATCAGGGCGACGGCGGCGGCGACGAACGGGCGCGGCGCGCCGCGCGGCATCGGCTCAGCTTCCCTTCTGGGATTTGGGGCTGGCCTCGATGTCGATGCGGATCGGCATGATCGCGCCGACGGCCGGAGCGGCGTAGGTGATGCCGTAGTCCGTGCGGTCGATCTCGCCCGTCACGGTGAAGCCGGCGATGGTCAGCTCCTTGTTGAAGGGCGAGGGGCCCATCTTGTTGAGGACCACCGTGAAGGTCTCCTCGTTGGTGACGCCCTTCAGGGTGACGTCGCCGACCAGCTCGGCCTCGTTGGCGGAGATCAGGCGGACCTCCTTGGAGACGAAGGTGATCTCCGGGTGGTTCTCGACGTCGAGGAAATCGGCGGAGCGGACATGCTTGTCGCGCGCCTCCCAGAAGGTGTCGACCGAGCCGGCATCGATGGTGAAGGCGACCGTGGCGGCCTCGATGTCGTCGGGGTTGAAGTCGATCTCCGCATCGAAGTTGCGGAACACGCCGTGGGTGTCGGCGAAGCCCAGATGCGAGACCCGGAAGGTCACGGCGGCATGGGACTTGTCGACCACGTAGGGCTCGGCGGCGACCGGCAGGGCCGCGGCGGCGAAGAGCGGAGCGGCGAGGACGGCCGCGGCGGCGAGAGAACGGGTGAAGCGCATCGGAGACGTCTCCTTGGCGGTTGCGATGCGCTGCCAGATAGGGCTGCGACCCAGCGTCTCACAGGGCGTTGACGAATAACTTATCGTTTCTGAAATCGATCCAATATCGGAATCCGCCGAAATTTTGTCATCTCAACGTCAAGCGCCCGCCCGTGGACCCTCCACGGACGGGCGCAGGTCTTGCGGCGCGGATCCGCCCCGTCGACGCGGAGGAGGCCCGAGGCGACCGTGCCGGCCCGCCGCGACGAACCGGGCCGGCGTCAGGCCGCGGCGCGGCCGCCGCCGGGGCGGGACGCGGAGAGCTTGAAGGCGGATAGGGTCTCGGCGCTCGCCTCGGCCGTTTCGAACAGGCCGCCGGAGCGGGCCGCGGCCTCGCCGATGCGGCGCGTCGTCTCCTGCACGGTCTCGTCGAGATGGCCGACGGCCTGGTTGATCTCCTGCATGCCGTGGCCCTGCTCGCGCCCCGAGGCGGCGATCTCGCGGATGGCGCCGGCCAGCGCCTGCACGGAGGTCACGATCCCTTCGAGCGCGTCGCCGGTGGCGTTCACCTGCTCCACCCCGTCGGCCACGTTGCCGGCGCTTTCCTTGATGAGGGCGCCGATGTCGCGCGCCGCCTCGGATGAGCGCTGCGCCAGGCCCCGCACCTCGGACGCGACGACGGCGAAGCCCTTGCCCGCCTCGCCGGCGCGGGCGGCCTCCACGGCGGCGTTCAGCGCCAGCAGGTTGGTCTGGAAGGCGATGGAGTCGATCACGGCGATGATCTCGGTGATCTTGGAGCTGCTTTCCTCGATCCGCTTCACGGCGTCGATGGCCTGGGCGACGGAGGAGGCGCCGTCTCCGGCGCGGCCCGCGACCGCGTCGGTCATCTTCTCGGCGCCGGTCAGACGCTCCGCGGCGCTGGCGGCGGTGGCCGACATCTCCTCCACGGTGGCGGCGGTCTGCTGCAGCGTGGAGGCCTGGCTTTCGGCGCGCGAGGCGAGGGTGTCCATGATCTCCCGCACGTCGGCGACGCCCTCGCGGCTGTCGGTGGCGTTCTCGCGGGCGGAGCCCAGCGCGTCGGCCAGGGCCGCCAGACCGGTGGAGGCGGCCTCGGCGATCTCCGCCAGCCGGCCGTCCCAATCGGGGCGCAGGCGGCGGGTCAGATCGCCCGCCTCGATTGCGCCGAACATGGCCTGCAGGTCGTCGAGATAGTCGGACACGCCCGAGGCGAGCGCGTTGACCGCATCGGCGAGGCGGCGCAGCTCCGGCGCGTCGAAATCGGCGTTCACGCGGCGCGAGAAGTCGCCCTTGGCGGCGGCCTCGGCCACGTCGCCGACGCCGCGGCTCAGCGCCTCCAAGGTGCGGGCATGCTCCGCCTTGGCGGCCGCTTCGGCCCGGCCGGACCGTTCGCGCTCCTCATGCGCCTCGGCGAGGCGCGCGCGCAGGGCGGTCATGGCGGAGGCGACCTGGCCGACCTCGTCGGTCCGCGCCTCTCCCTCCACCTCGACGGAGAAATCGCCTTCGGAGAGGCGGCGTGCAGCGACGGCCAGCACCTCCAGCGGGCCCAGGGCCGCGCCGGCGAGGGCCCAGATCACCGCCACGGAGGCGCCGAGCACCAGCAGCGCGGCGAGGGCGATCGACCCCATTTCCCCCAGCGCGGCCGCGAGGACGCCGCCCTTCTCCACGCCCACGTAGAGAATGCCCTCGACGGCGCCCGACGGGCCGCGGACCGGCGCATAGACCGTGTAGTACGACTTGCCCAGGATCACCGCCTCGCCGCGGAAGGTCTCCCCCCGCATGACGGCGGCGTGGACGGCGCCGTCCCTGCCCAGCTTGGTGCCGACGGCGCGCTGGCCATCGGGCTTGATGATGTTGGTGGAGCGGCGCCAGAACTCCCCGTTCTCCGCCTCGAACGCGAAGACGGTGGCGGTTTCGCCGGTGGCGGCCGCGATCCGGTCGATCAGGCTATGGTCCGACAGGTCCGGCTCCGCCGACCAGGTCAGGGCGCGCACGTCGTCGTTCCGGTCGAAATCCGCCGTCACCTCCGGCAGGGCGGCGTCGGTCAGCGCGGCGGCCACGCGCAGGCTGATCCCCTGCTGTTCCTGCGCCTTGGCGACATGCGACGCGCTGATGGACCAGAGCTTCACGCCCATCAAGGCGCCCAACGATGCCAGGACGACGACCGCGGCGGCGATCGCCGCCTTGCTGCGCAGTGTTCTCATCGGATCCTCCAGACCTTGTTCTGGCGCGGTCTGTTGTCCGATTCCTTTGAAGATATCGTTTACCGTGTGGGGACAGGCGGCCCCTCGCCCCGGTAATCGTAGAAGCCTCGGCCGGATTTGCGGCCCAGCCAGCCGGCCTCCACATACTTCACCAGAAGGGGGCAGGGGCGGTACTTGGTGTCCGCCAGCCCGTCATGCAGCACGTTCATGATCGCCAGGCACACGTCGAGGCCGATGAAGTCGGCCAGCTGCAGCGGACCCATGGGGTGATTGGCGCCGAGGCGCAACGCCCGGTCGATGCTTTCGACCGTGCCGACGCCCTCATAGAGCGTGTAGACCGCCTCGTTGATCATCGGCAGCAGGATGCGGTTGACGATGAAGGCGGGGAAATCCTCGGACGTGGCGGCGGTCTTGCCGAGGCGGTCGACCACGGCCTTGAGGGTGGCGAAGGTCTCCTCGTCCGTGGCGATGCCGCGGATCAGCTCCACCAGCTCCATCACCGGGACGGGGTTCATGAAGTGAAAGCCCATGAACCGCTCCGGCCGGTCGGTGCCGGAGGCGAGGCGGGTGATGGAGATGGAGGAGGTGTTGGAGGTGAGGATGGTCTGCGGCGCCAGATGCGGGGCGAGGCCGTCGAAGATCTTGCGCTTGATCCCCTCGTCCTCGGTCGCCGCCTCGATCACCAGGTCGCAGCCGGCGATGTCGGGCGCGGCCATGGTCTTGGCGATGCGCGACAGGGCGTCGGCCTTTTCCGCCTCGCTCACCGCGCCGCGCGCGACCTGACGGCCCATGTTGCGGTCGATCTGGCCCAGGGCGGCGTCGACGCGCCCCTCGTCGATGTCGTTCAGCCGCACGTCGTAGCCCGCGAGCGAGAAGACATGCGCGATGCCGTTGCCCATGGCGCCCGCGCCGATCACGCCGACCGTCCTGATCTCCATCGCCGTCCCCATGGCTTGCGTTTCGAGGCGCGACCCTAGGCGAGGGCCGCTTGGGCGGCAAGCGCGCCCCCGGGTCGAGGCCCGGACCGAGCATCGGGGCTGGACGCGGCCGGCCGGCGCGGCGCACGATCCGCGCCGAAGCGAAGCACGCCCGAGGGAGGGGAGCCATGAAGAGCCGCGCCGCATTGGCCGTGGAGGCCGGAAAGCCGCTGGAGATCGTCGAGGTGGACCTGGAGGGTCCGCGCGAGGGCGAGGTTCTGGTGGAGATCATCGCCACGGGCATCTGCCACACCGACGAATTCACCCTGTCCGGCGCCGATCCGGAGGGGATCTTTCCCGCCATCCTGGGCCATGAGGGCGCGGGCATCGTGCGCGAGGTGGGGCCGGGCGTGAAGTCGCTGAAGGTCGGCGACCACGTCATCCCGCTCTACACGCCCGAATGCCGGGAGTGCGACTACTGCCTGCATCCCAAGACCAACCTGTGCCAGGCGGTGCGCGCCACGCAGGGCCAGGGGCTGATGCCCGACGGCACCTCGCGGTTCCGGTTCGAGGGGAAGCCGGTGTTCCACTACATGGGGACGTCGACCTTCAGCAATTTCACCGTCATGCCGGAGATCGCGGCGGCGAAGATCCGCGAGGACGCGCCCTTCGACAAGGTCTGCTACATCGGCTGCGGCG
>JBCBYE010000319.1:0-5551 GCA_039816075.1 Pseudomonadota bacterium
AGTGAAACATGAAGGGGCGGCCGAGGACCATCGCGTCCTGGTAGTCGCCGAAGCGGGGCAGGGCCTGTTCGAAGAACGCCTCCGCCGCCTGCTCCGCCTGCTGCCGCGTGACGGCGAACCAGAAGGGGGAGAGGTCGCCCCAGCCGTCGGCGAAGCGGGTCTCCACAAGGTCCAGCGCCTCGCGCGTGATCGCGTCGGTCTGGAAGCGGGGCGGGTCGGGGTAGTCGAGCCCCGCCTTGGGCGGCTTTCGATTGTCGTGGTCGTAGTTCCATTTGCCGCCGGCGGGCTTGTCGCCCTCCATCAGCACGTCGTGAGCCTTGCGCATCTCGCGGTAGAAGTACTCCATGCGCAGCTGCTTGCGCCCCTCGGCCCAGCGGGCGAATTCCGCGCGGGAGGCGAGGAAGCGGTCGTCGCGCAGAATCTTGACGGGGACGCCGAGGGTCGCCTCCCACCCCTCCATCGCCGTCTGCAGGCGCCATTCGCCGGGCTCGGTGACCACCAGGCCGGCCGCGTCATGGCGGGCGAGGGCGCGACGCGCCTCGCCTTCGAGCGATCCGGCGTTCTCGGGATCGTCGAGGGTCACGTAGTCCACGCGCCAGCCGTCCGCGCGCAGCGCCTCGGCGAAGTGGCGCATGGCGGAGAAGAGGAAGGCGATCTTCTTGCGGTGGTGGGGGACGTAGGCGGCCTCCTCCGCCACCTCGGCCATCAGAACCACGTCGCGCGCCTTGTCGCCCCGAGCGAGCGCCGCGAGGTCGGGCGAGAGCTGATCGCCCAGAACCAGAAGCACGCGCGGCGCGGTCACCACGGCACCTCTTGGTTCTTCCAGTCGCGGAAGGCACCGCTTTCGGCCGGGGCGAGACCGTCGAGGATGGCCAGCAGCCGCTCCGCGCTCTCGTCCGCGCTCAGCGTGTCGTAGGCGCCGCGCCGTCCCTCGGTCAGCTTGGTGCGGACGGTTCCGGGATGCAGCGCGGCAAGGCAGGCGTGCCGGTGGGTGCGCCGCAGCTCGATGGCGGCGCAGCGGAGGATCTGGTTCAGCGCGGCCTTGGAGGCGCGATAGCTGGTCCAGCCCCCCAGCCCATTGTCGCCGATGGAGCCGACGCGGGCGCTGAGCGCGCCGATCAGCGACCGGCGACCCTTGGGCAGAAGCGCGCCGAAATGCTTGAGCGCCAGGGCCGGACCGGCCGCGTTCAGCGCGAACTGCGCGGCAAGCCCCTCGGCCGTCAGCTGCTTGAACGCCTTTTCGGGGCCGCGTCCGTCGATCTCCAGGGCGCCCGTAGCGATGACCAGAAGGTCGATCTCGCCGCCCACGCCGGCGGCGGCGCGCGCGAGGCTGGCCTCGTCCGTGACGTCCATGCCGTCGGCGGAGCGCGACAGGCCCGTCGCCTCGGCGCAGCGGGGATCCGCCCGCAGCCGCGCCAGAAACGCCGCGCCCAGGCCGCCGGAGGCGGCCAGGACCAGGGCCCGATATCCATCGTGAAGACTTTGCATGGCGCGCCACTTGGTTCGCCGCGCCGGCCCGTCCACCGGACCGCGGCGAAACGCGCCGCGCGGCGGGGGGCGAAGGAGGGGAGCGCCCGTCCCACACCCCCGGGCGCAGGCGATCTCCCCTCAGATTTTGGCCGCAACGCTACTCAAGGCGGCTTCGCGAACGCTACCCTCGCGCCCGAGTCAGAGCTCCATCTCCGCGCGGAGCTTCTGACGCAGGAAGTCGATCGGCCGAACCTCGCCGCCTTCGGCAAAGGTCCAATAGGTCCAGCCGTTGCAGGACGGGGCGCCTTCCAGCGCGGCGCCGACCTGGTGGATGGACCCCGAAACGTCATGGGCCACCAGCGTGCCGTCCGCGCGCACCTTGGCGCGGTGGCGGCCGTTGACCGAGGTCAGCATGCGGCCGGGCTTCAGCCAGCCCCGCTCCACCAGCTGACCGAAGGGAATGCGCGGCGCGGCGCGGCGCGATGGCGTGATGGCCAGCGCCTCCATGTCGAAGGGGCGCACGGCGTCGATGCGCTCGCGCGCGATGCGTCGATAGCCGTCGTCGCGCTCGATCCCGATCCAGGCGCGGCCCAGCCGCTTGGCCGCGGCGCCCGTGGTTCCGGAGCCGAAGAACGGATCCAGGATAACGTCGCCCGGCTGGGTCGTGCCGACGATGATCCGATGCAGCAGCGCCTCCGGCTTTTGCGTCGGGTGGGCCTTGCGGCCCTCGTCGTCCTTGATCCGCTCGGCCCCCGAGCAGATCGGCAGCAGCCAGTCGGAGCGCATCTGCACGCCCTCGTTCAGCTGCTTCATGGCCTCGTAGTTGAAGGCGTATTTGCCGCCTTCGTCCCGCGCCGCCCAGATCAGGGTCTCATGCGCATTGGTCAAGCGCCGGCCGCGGAAGTTGGGCATCGGGTTGGCCTTGCGCCAGACGACGTCGTTGAGGACCCAGAAACCCGCGTCCTGCAGCGCCGCGCCGACGCGGAAGATGTTGTGATAGCTGCCGATGACCCACAGGGCGCCCTGCGGCTTGAGCACGCGGCGCGCCTCGGCCAGCCAGGCGCGGGTGAAGCGGTCGTAGGCGGCGAAGCCGTCGAAGCGGTCCCAGGCGTCGTCGACGGCGTCGACGCGGCTGTTGTCGGGGCGGTGCAGCTCCCCCTTGAGCTGCAGGTTGTAGGGCGGATCGGCGAAGATCAGGTCCACCGAAGCCTCCGGCAGAGCCTGCATCGCCTCGATGCAGTCGCCCGCGATGATCTCGCCGACGGGCAGCGCCCGTGCGGCCGCCGGCCTCGCGGCCTGCGTCTTGCCTTTGGCGGCCATCGTTGGGCCCCTCGTGTCGCCTGTTCGTTGAGGGCAACATGAGTCAGGCGTCTGCTTCGGTCAATAACTATTTTGAATCAGCAGTTTGTAGAATGTTCTTGAACCAATATCTTGTGTATGGGCTTGAAGGAACACCGATGATGTTGGGTCACACCCCATCGCGCGAGCGCCGCCGCGTGGCCCGCGGTGCCGTAGCCGCGATTGGTGTCCCAGCCATAGTTCGGGTGCTGGCGGGCCAGCGCGTCCATCACCGCGTCGCGTGCGGTCTTGGCGAGGATGGAGGCCGCGGCGATGGCCAGGCTGCGGCCGTCGCCGCGCACCACCGGCTCGCCCGGGCAGAACATGTCGCGCGGCAGGCGGCGCCCGTCGACCAGCGCGACGTCGGGGGCGGAGGGCAGGCCGCCCAGCGCCCGGATCATGGCCAGGTCCGTGGCGGGGCCCAGGCCGAGGCGGTCGATCTCCGCCACCTCGGCGAAGGCGACGGAGAGCTCGGCGCGCCCCTCCTCCGCCAGCGCCCGCAACGCCTGGGCGAGGGCGGCGCGGCGGGAGGCGCTCAGTTTCTTGGAATCGTCCAGCCCTTCGGGCGCCGCGCCTGGCGCCAGGACGCAGGCCGCGGCGCAGACAGGCCCGGCCCAGGGCCCGCGGCCCGCCTCGTCGACCCCGGCGATGCGGGCGTCGGCGCGGCCGAGGCGGGCCCGGGCGGCCCGTTCGAAGGAGTCGTCGGGGGGCATGACCAGACCCTATCGCCGTGCGCGCGGACGAGGCCAGCCCGCCGCGCCGCGTCGGGGATTCGCCGCCCCCGTCGCCGCGGAGCGCCGCCTCGCCCCGGACCTGATCCGGGGCCTCCTTCGGTCAGGCCGGGCGCCGACCGAAGACCATGAGCGCCGGCCGCAAGGGCGCGCGCACGGCGCGCAACGTCAAAACCCCAGCGACAGCTGATCGCCCGGCCGTTCCGGCAGGCGAAAGAGGTCGCAGCGCAGCGCCGCACGTTCCTCCGTCAGACCCAGACGTTTGGAGGCCGTGCGGAAGCGTCGTCGGATCAGGTCGGCCCAGACGCCCTGCCCGCTCATCCGCGTGCCGAAGCGGGCATCGTTGAGCTTGCCGCCGCGCAGCTCCCGCACGCGGCCGAGGACGCGGTCCGCACGGTCCGGAACATGCGCCCGCAGCCACTCCTCGAACAGCTCGCGCACCTCCAACGGCAGGCGCAGCAGCACGTAGCCGGCGAAAGCGGCGCCCGCGCCCGAGGCGGCCTCCAGCAGCCGCTCGATCTCATGATCCGTCAGCGCGGGCACGATGGGCGCGACCAGCGTTCCCGTCGGACAGCCGACCTTGTTCAGCGTCGCGATGGCCCGCAGGCGCTGCTGGGGCGAGGCGGCGCGCGGCTCCATCGCCCGGCTCAGCCGATGATCGAGGGTGGTGAGCGAGACGGCGACGCGCGCCAGGCCCGCACGTCCCATCTCGCCCAAAATGTCGGCGTCGCGCACCACCAGCGCGCCCTTGGTCACGATGGTCACCGGGTGCCGATGCGCCTGAAGCACCTCCAGCAGGCCGCGCATGATGCGCCGCTCCTTCTCCAACGGCTGGTAGGGGTCGGTGTTCGTGCCGATGGCGATGGGCTTGCACGCGTAGCTTTTGGCGCACAGTTCTTCCGCCAGCCGGGCCGGGGCGTCCGGCTTCAGCGCGATCTTGGTCTCGAAGTCGAGCCCCGGCGACAGGCCCAGCCAGGCATGGGTCGGCCGCGCGAAGCAGTAGACGCAGCCATGTTCGCAGCCGCGATAGGGGTTGATCGAGCGGTCGAAGGGAATGTCGGGCGAGGTCTGCTTGACGATGACCTTCTTGGAGCGGTCCAGCAGCACCTGCGTGCGCGTCGGGGGCGCATCCTCGGGCAGGTCCCAGCCGTCATGAGCCGCTTCCCGCTCCACCGCCTCGAAGCGGCCGGCGCGGTTGCTGAGCGCGCCGCGCCCGCGGCTGCGGTCCCGCTCCGGCGGGCGCGGCGCCGCGTCTTCGAACCCTGGAAACTCCGCCATGCGACTCGGCCCTCCTGCACGGCAGGGTGGCCGAGTACGAAGAACATTACAAGAACATCACGACCCCTGCACCACCGTCGCCGCGTAGGGCACGGCGTCGAGCCGCGCCTCCGGGATCGGCTCGCCGGTATTGATGCAGATGCCGTAGGTCCCGTCCTCGATCCTCTGCAGGGCGGCGCGGATGGCGCGGATCTCGTCGAGGCCGGTCTGGCCGAGCTCTTCCTTGACCTCGTCGTCCTCCCGCTCGGTCGCGGCCTCTTGCAGATCGGCGTTGCGCGGCTGATCCAGGCTGTCTTCGATCCGGTGCAGCCGCGTCTCCAGCTCGGCCAGGCGCGTTTCGAGGACGCTTCTGTAATGCGCGACCGGTTTCATCGGGGCCTCCCGCTCAGGGTTTCGCGACGCTTCGCAGCATCGACGAGTCCCGCGGCCGCCGCCCTGAGATGGATCAAGCGCGCGTCACTCCCGCCAATCGAGCAGCGCGCGTTCCACGCGCCCGATGGCGAAGTTCAACGCCAGACCGAGGGCCGAGAGCATGGCCACGCCCGCGAAAAGGCGTTCGAGATCGTAAAGCGCGCCCGCGGTCAGGATGTAGGCGCCGATGCCATGCTCCGCCCCCAGCATTTCGGCCGCGACCAGCAGGATGATCGCGATGGCCAGGCTGATGCGCAGCCCTGACAGGATCCCCGGCATCGCGCCCGGCAGGACGATCTTGCGCACGATGGACCACCACGACA
>JBCBYE010000031.1:0-14388 GCA_039816075.1 Pseudomonadota bacterium
CGCCGCCGGCGGCGGCCGCCTGCTCTTCGTTGAGCTGACGCGTGATATCGTCTTCATTCGCCGTCGCAGACAGCGGCGCAAAAGCCAGCACCGCCGCAGCGACCATTTTGATCGCAGAGTTCATGACACCCTCCATACACATCCGCTGATGGAAAGTTAGCGCCGAGCGCGCTGCAATGCAATGCGTGGGTTGGTTGCGCGGGCGGAGCGCCGGGGCTCAAACCCCGGCTTCGGCGGTCCTTTTTCGGGGCGCCCTCAGCGCAGCCGGCCCATGGCGTAGGGCGGGGCAAGCCGATGCTCGGCAAGGAAATCGCTCAACTTGGCCGGGTCCGGCCGTTCGGGATCGGGGCCCATGCGCGCGGCGGCCAGACCGCCGGTCACGAAGATGCAATCGAGGCCCTCGCCGATGGCGCCCGCGACGTCCGTGGCGATCCCGTCGCCGGCGCACAGGATGCGCGCGTCGTCCAGCGGTCGGCCGAGGGCCGATTCGGCGAGGCGGCGGCCCAGCGCGTAGATGGGCGGATGCGGCTTGCCATAGGCTTCGGAGGTTCCGCCGAGCGCCTCGTAGGCGGCGGCGAGACCGCCGGCGCACCAGCGACGCTCTTCGCCCACGTCCACATGCACGTCGGGATTGGCGCTGAGCATCTTGAGGCCGCGCAGCTGCATCTCGCGCAGCTCGTCGGCATAGTCGTCCGGCGTTTCGGTGCGGTCGTCGCGCAGGCCGGTGACGACGACGGCCTCGGCCTGGTCCAGCGGCACCCTTTCGAGCGTTTCGGCGGCGTCGAAGAAGCTGTCGTCGCGGGCCGGGTCGCCGATATGGGCGACCTTGCGCGGCCAGCGGCCGGCCCTGACGCTTTCGATCGCGGCGTCGCCGGAGCTGACGATGACGTCCCAGCAATCGTCGGGCGCCTGGAGGCGTTCGAGCTGACGCACCACGGCCGAGGCCGGGCGGGGCGCGTTGGTCATCAGAACGACGGCGCCGCCCTGGGCGCGGAAGGCCTGCAGCGCCGCGACGGCGGCGGGGTAGGCGCGGACCCCGTCGTGGAGGCAGCCCCACAGGTCGCAGAACAGCACGTCGTAGTCGGCGGCGACGTCCGCGAGGGCGTCGAGCAGGCGGGGGGCGGGGGCCATCGGAACGCTCCGTCAGGGCGGGAAGGGGGCGGCGGTTGCGAAGGGTCTGCCGCGAAGCGCCGCGCCATGCAAGCGCGGGCGGCGCGGACCGCCCGCGGGTCTGGGTGGGTCAGGGGGCCGCCCTTGCCCGGGTCCGCCGCGGTGCGTATGACCGCGCGGACGGGGGCGGCGCGACGGGGTCGGAGGACGCGATGCGCGAGACGGGCGTTGAAACGCCGCTGGATTTTCGGCCCGGACGCGTGCCTCGGCCCGCGCTGTGGCTGGGTCTGGGCGGACTGATCCCCTTCGCGGCGCTGGCGGCGGCGGCGCATCTGGCGCCTTCGCCCTGGGATTTTCGCGCGCTGGCGTTCCAGGCCGGCTATGGCGCGAGCATCCTGTCGTTCATGGGCGGCTGCCGCTGGGGCTTCGCCGCGGCGGAGGTGGACGAGGAGGGCGCGAGCTGGTGGCGGATGGGCGTGGCGGTGGCGCCGGCGCTGCTCGCCTGGGTTTCGCTGATGGCCTCGCCCGCCGCCGGAGCGCTGGTCTGCGCGCTGGGCCTGCTGGCGCTGTTCGCGGCCGACGTGTCGCTGACACGGGCCGGCGGCGCGCCCGCCTGGTGGCCGGCGCTGCGCCTGCCGCTGACCGTCGGCGCGGTGCTGGGCCTGCTGGTCGGCGCGGCGGCGGGCGATGACGTTTTTTCCGCCTCCGCGCTTCTTGACAGCGGTCTCGCCGCTCTCTAATTCGCCCCGCGTGGCACTCGCCGGGAGAGAGTGCTAACAGGGTGAAGAAGGGGTTGACCCCTCCGCTCTGCACGCTCCCGGCCCCGCTGCGCGAAGTTGGCTACGCGACAGGAGCGACGACCATGAACTTCACCCCTCTGCATGACCGGGTGCTCGTCCGCCGCATCGAATCCGAAGAGAAGACGGCCGGCGGGCTGATCATCCCCGACAGCGCCAAGGAAAAGCCCCAGGAGGGCCAGATCGTGGCCGCCGGGGCCGGCGCCCGCAAGGACTCGGGCGAACTGATCGAGATGGCCGTGAAGGCCGGCGACAAGGTGCTGTTCGGCAAGTGGTCCGGCACCGAGGTCAAGATCGACGGCGAAGATCTGCTGATCATGAAGGAGTCGGACATCCTCGGCATCATGTCCTGAGGACCGGCCCCTTCCTTCCCTGACATCCCCGCGCGCCCGTCAAGGGCGGCGCGAATAGGAGAGACATCATGGCCAAAGAGGTCAAGTTCGATACCGACGCCCGCGACCGCATGCTCAAGGGCGTGAACATTCTCGCCGACGCGGTGAAGGTCACGCTGGGCCCCAAGGGCCGCAACGTGGTCCTGGACAAGTCGTTCGGCGCCCCGCGGATCACCAAGGACGGCGTGACCGTCGCCAAGGAGATCGATCTCGAGGACAAGTTCGAGAACATGGGCGCCCAGATGGTCCGCGAAGTGGCCTCGCGCACCAACGACGAGGCCGGCGACGGCACCACCACCGCCACCGTGCTGGCCCAGGCCATCGTCAAGGAAGGCCTCAAGTCCGTCGCCGCCGGCATGAACCCGATGGACCTCAAGCGCGGCATCGACCAGGCCGTCGCCAAGGCCGTCGAGTCGATCAAGGCCGCGTCCCGCGAAGTTAAGGACTCGGACGAGGTCGCGCAGGTCGGCACCATCTCCGCCAACGGCGAGGCCGAAATCGGCCAGCAGATCGCCGGCGCGATGCAGAAGGTCGGCAACGAGGGCGTCATCACCGTCGAAGAGAACAAGGGCTTCGACACCGAGACCGAAGTGGTCGAGGGCATGCAGTTCGACCGCGGCTACCTGTCCCCCTACTTCATCACCAACGCCGACAAGATGATCGCCGAGCTGGAGGACTGCTACATCCTCCTGCACGAGAAGAAGCTGTCGTCGCTGCAGCCGATGGTGCCCCTGCTGGAGACCGTCATCCAGTCCGGCAAGCCGCTGCTGATCATCGCCGAGGACGTCGAGGGCGAGGCCCTGGCCACGCTCGTCGTCAACAAGCTGCGCGGCGGCCTGAAGATCGCGGCCGTGAAGGCCCCGGGCTTCGGCGATCGTCGCAAGGCCATGCTGCAGGACATCGCGATCCTGACCGGCGGCCAGGTCATCTCCGAGGACCTCGGCATGAAGCTGGAATCGGTCGGCATCGACATGCTCGGCGTGTCCAAGAAGATCCGCATCACCAAGGACGAGACGACCGTGGTGGACGGCAACGGCGAGAAGGCCGAGATCGAGGCCCGCGTCGCGCAGATCCGTCAGCAGATCGAAGAGACGACCTCCGACTACGACCGTGAGAAGCTGCAGGAGCGTCTGGCGAAGCTGGCCGGCGGCGTCGCGGTGATCCGCGTCGGCGGCGCCTCCGAGGTCGAGGTGAAGGAGCGCAAGGACCGCGTCGACGACGCCCTGAACGCCACCCGCGCCGCGGTGCAGGAGGGCGTGGTCCCGGGCGGCGGCGTCGCCCTGATCCAGGCCTCCAAGGCCCTGTCGGAGCTGACCGGCGACAACCCCGATCAGGACGCGGGCATCGCCATCGTCCGTCGCGCCCTGCAGTCGCCGATGCGTCAGATCGCGACCAATGCCGGCATCGACGGCGCGGTCGTGGCCGGCAAGGTGATGGAGAACTCGGACGTCGCGTTCGGCTTCAACGCCCAGACCGAAGAGTACGGCGACATGTTCGCCTTCGGCGTGATCGACCCGGCCAAGGTCGTGCGCACGGCGCTGGAGGATGCGGCCTCGGTCGCCTCGCTGCTGATCACCACCGAGGCCATGGTCGCCGACAAGCCGGCCCCGGCCGGCGCCGGCGGCGGCGGCGGCGGCGGCATGCCCGACATGGGCGGCATGGGCGGCATGATGTGATCAGGCCTCTCCTGCGGGAGATCGCCTGAGCGCACGCTCGGACCAAGATCGGAGCGCGGCGGAGCAACCGCCGCCTCCGCCTCGCCAAGACGAGGGACAGGAAGGGCCGCGTCCGGAACGGGACGCGGCCCTTTTCCGTGGTCGGGTCGTTCCCGCGATCTTGACGGTCGGGGCCGCTGCGCTGTGACCTGCGTCGTTGAGTTTCCGCAGGCTGAGCAGGAAGCGGTCATGACGTGCCGAGCCATCCTAGGCGCCGTGGCGTTGGCCGCGAGCGCCGCCACGGCGCAGGCCGTTCCGATCCTCGAAGACGTCGGACTGGGCGTTTACGCCGGGGTCGTCGGCCCTTTGCAGCGCATCGAGCTGGGCGTGGACGTGGCTGCGCCGCCGGGGTTCTTCGGAACCGAAGTTGGCGCCGGCGGCCGCTTTCAGGGCGACAGCTCCCTCCCGCCGATCAACCTGTCATCTCCCAGCTTCGCGCCGGGAACCTCCGGCACTTGGGAGACGCGCTTCTCCATCGGGTTCGATCCTGCGGCGAGCTTTCCGCAGATGGATGCGTTCGAAGCATCGGCCCGCGACGCCTCCTCCGGCGCGACGCGCGAGAGCGTCCTCGTCCCGCTCGGCTTCATCTTCGGAGCGCCGCTGGAGGTCCCGATCGCGGACCCCATCATCAAGTCCATCGAGGTCGGCCTGACCGGCGGCGCGGAGATCGCGTGGGGTCAGCCCATCTTCTACGACGTCGTCTACGACGCCGGGATGATCCCCGATTTCGGCATGCGGCTTTTCCCTCGCTTTGGCGCGGACCGGCCGTCGAGCCCGTCGGGGCCCGGCGCCGGCCTGATCCTGCCCGGGACCGGGCTGCAGCGCGAGCGTCTGTTCTTCGAGTTTCCTCGCCTGCAATCTCCCACCACCCCGCGCTACGGCGCTGGGCGCCGAGATCCGTTTCGAGAACGGATCCGCCGGACGTTCGGTCCTGGCGCCGGTGGACGTTCTGGTTCGCGACGCCGTGGTCGCCTCCGCCGCCGTGCCGCTTCCGGCCGCAGGGCTCATGCTGCCGCTCGCCCTCGCCGCGCTTGCGTTTCGAGGGCGAGCGGCCCGGCGCCGCGCCTAGGCGAACGCGTCCTTGCGGGAGACCGTCGAACCGGCCAGCACCCGCATGGCGTCCGTGTCCAGATAGGTCGGCAGATCCGCCAGCGCCGACTGCCCGGCCTCGGACGCCAGCGCGGCGTCATGCGCCGCCTTGTCGTCGAATTCCACCAGCGCCAGCCCGTCGAACATCTGGTCCTCGCCCTCCATGGGCGGGAAGTCGATGTAGCGATAGCTGCGCAGGCCGGGCAGGGCGTGGGCCATGGGCACGTGCACCTCGGCCTGGTGGCGGCTGTAGTCCTCGTAGGACATGCCGGATTTGCGTTTGACGAGGTAAGCGGCTGAGAACATGTCGGTCGTCTCCTTGGTGGTTGCGGCGAGGGCCGTCGCGGCCGGTCCGCCGGCGGCCGAGAGCACGCCGACCCCGGCGAGGCGCAGAAAGCTCCTGCGTTCCATGTCGCGTCTCCTTCTTGGCGGTGCGCGTCCGACCCCCTCGGGCGGCGCGCCACCAGCCTTGGGACGACTCGGCCGACCGGGTAAGGTCCGCGAGGGACGAAACCGGTTCGGATCGGACACCAAGCGAAGGGGGGCGGCGATGGACGGCGGCGCGGGTCAGGTTCGCTCGGGCGAAGGGTCGGCGGCGGAGGCGGCGGATCTGACGGTAGCGATCCTGGCGCTGCCTCGGTCCAGCCTCTCCAGCCTCTATTCCGTCTACGACGATTTCCGCGCCATCGGTCGTTTTGGCGGGGTGCGGCCGCTGCGGCGCTTCGATCCCCGCATCGTCAACCTCTCCGGCGCGCCGGAGCGTGCGGCCACCGGCGCCGTCGTGCATCCCGACGCCGGCCTGGCCGAGGTCGAGCGCGCCGATCTGGTGATCCTGCCCTCGCTGATCGACATCGGCCATTCGGGCGAGGGCGAGCCCTTCGACGCGCCCGAACCCGTGCTCGACTGGCTGCGCGACCGGCACGCCGACGGCGCCGTGATCGCCGCCATGTGCAGCGCCACATTCGTGCTGGCGGCCACCGGGCTGCTGGACGGGCGCGAGGCCACGACCCACTGGTTCTTCGAAGACCGCTTCCGCCGCCTCCACCCCCGGGTGCGGGTGCTCAGCCGCGGCACGCTGGTGGCCTCGGGTCCGGGCGGGCGGCTGATCACCGGCGGGGCCAGCGTCTATCCGTCGGAGATCAGCCTGCAGCTCATCGCGGGTTTCGCCGGACTGGCCGCGGCGCAGGAGTTCGCGCGGCTTTTCGGGCGCTACTGGCGCGGCGATCTCGACGCGGTGCGCGCGGCGAGCGGCGCCGAGGCGGCGGAGATCGACGACGGCGCCGTGGCGGTCGCTTGCGCCTGGATCGAGGCCAACCTGCAGACGCGCGGCCTGGTGCGCGGCGCCGCCGCGGCGGCGATGCTGACCGAGCGGACGCTGGCGCGTCGGTTCCAGCGGGCGCTGGGCGCTTCGCCGGCGGACTATGTGGCGCGCAAGCGGATGGAGCGCGCGCGGCTGCTGCTCGAGACGTCCCGCCTGCCGGTGGACGAGGTCGCCGCCCGCGTCGGCTATGCCGAGCCGTCGGCCTTCCGCCGCGCCTTCCGCAAGCTCACCGGCCTCGCCCCGGCGGAGCATCGGCGCCGCTTCAAGCTGCCGCCGGGCGAGCCCGCCTGATTTTGGCTTGGCGCCGGCCGCTAAGTGGTCAAGGTTTTCGCTAGAGACGATGGGAAATCGTCCGAAGAACCATGATCTAGCGCGCAGGGAGCGAGTGATGGCTGGAGAGAACGACACGTTCGAAGTCTACCAGGACAAACGCGGCGAATGGCGTTGGCGGCGCAAGGCCGGCAACGGCCAGATCGTCGGCGCGGCATCCGAGGGCTACAAGTCCAAGGGCGATTGCGAGGCCAACATGAACCGCGGCCCGAACCCCAAGGACAAGTGGGAGTTCTACACCGACAAGCGAGGCGAGCATCGCTGGCGCCGCAAGGCGGTGAACGGCAACATCATCGGGGCCGCGTCCGAAGGCTACAAATCCAAAAAGGACGCCGAGGCCAACGCCGCCCGCCAGGGCTGGCAGGGCTGAGGCCTAGCGGTCGGCGCGCGCGCGGCGCATCCACGCGCGCCCGATCAGCACGCAGGCGAGGCCCGCTGCGCCCACGGCGGCGGCCTCGGTCCATGCCGCCTCGCGCATGCGGGCGCCCATCCAGGTCATCAGCAGCGTCATGGGCAGGATGCCCAGCGCCGTGGTCCACAAAAACGTGGCGAAGCGCACCTGCGTCAGGCCGGCGGCGTAGTTCACCAGGTTGAAGGCGATCACCGGAATCAGGCGCGCGCCCAGCAGGGCCGCGGCGCCCTCGGTCTGGGCGAAGCCGTCGAGGCGGTCGCGCTGGCCGGCGGGCAGCCAGCGGTCCACCGCGCCGCGGCCTAGGGCGCGGGCCAGCCAGAACGACAGCGCCGCGCCGGGCAGCGCGCCGGCCCAGATCAGCCCCGCGCCCATCCACGGCCCGTAGGCGGCCCCGGCGGCCAGCGCCAGGATCTCGGCCGGGAAGGGCACGAAGCAGTGCGCGATCATCAGCAGGACCACCGCCGCCGGCCCCCAGCGGTCGAGCGCGTCGCCCATGGCGCCGGCGTCGAGCAGCGCCTGGGGCCAGAGCGCGAGAGCGCCGCCGCCGAGCACCAGCACGGCCAGCAGCGCCGCGGCGGCCGCGGCGGAGACGGCGCCGCCGCGCGTCATGGGGCGGGCCAGCGGGGGCGGCGAATCCTGGGGTAGGCGAGGGTCATTCACGCAGTGTTGCATGTTCCCGCCGTCGCCGCTTCCCCCGTCGCGTCGGGTGTCCTGGGGTCGCCTCGCCGATGCGGAGGTTCAGGCGAAGGACGAGGGTTCGAGGCCGGTCGTCGTGGCGGCGAACCGGCGGTCCAGCCGGACGAAGAGCTGGTCAGGGCCGCCCGGTTCCGCCTCCTGATACCACCCCCAGGCGATGTCGAAGCGAGTGAGCGCCTGACGGATGAGCCATTGCCGCCACCGCTTGACGTCCGCCTTGTTCATGGCTGCGAACATCACGGCGTTGGCGAAGTCGAAGTCCTGCCGGGATGCTTTTCGACCCAGCAGCTGCCAGGCGATGAAGAGGTAGTCGTGCACGACGGCCGCCTCCAGATGCGGGCCGACCTTGCCCACCGCGGCGCGGCCGAACCAGGGCACGGACGTGAGGTCGGTGAGCATGCCGGCGGGCACGGTCAGCGTCTGAGGCGCGCCGGAGCCGTCGCGCTGCGCGACCTTGAACCGGACCTCCAGCGGCTCGGCCACGATGTAGCTGACGCGGCTGACGTTGCGGGACTTCAAGGCCTCCGGTTCACGGGCGAGCACGAGGCGCGACACGTATTCGAAGTCTTCGATGGCGTGGAACGTCTCGGGGAAGGGGTAGACGGGGGCGGGCCTGAAGAAATCGGGAGCGTAGGGCATGGTCGGTCGCCTCGTGGAATGGGTTGCCGTGAAATCGCGGCGATATGAAACTCCATGAGGTGCCCCTGCGTCAAATGAGGGCGGCGAGGCGGCGGGCCTCCACGCCCTTGGGCAAGGCGCCGAAGCAACGGCCGCCGCCGGGGGCGAGGCGGGCGGCGAGCAGGCCCTCGGCCGCCTCCGGCGGGCCGGCGCGCATCAGCTCGGCGGCTTGCAGGAGGAGGGCCAGGCGCTCGACGACGGCGCGGGCCTGGGATTCGGCCACGCCGTGGGAGAGGACGGCGTCGACGTCGTCCCAGGCGGCGTCGTAGCGGGCGTCCTGGCCGACGGCCACGGCGAGTTCGGCGCGCAGGACCTCGCCGCTTTCGGGCCGGCGGGAGAGGGCGCGCAGCACGTCGAGGCAGATCACGTTGCCGGAGCCTTCCCAGATGCCGTTCAGCGGCGCCTCTCGATAGAGCATGGGCAGGGGCGTTTCCTCCACGTAGCCCATGCCGCCCAGGCACTCCATGGCTTCGACGACCACCCCGGAGCATCGCTTGTTGTTCCAGAACTTGACGATGGGCAGGGCGATGCGCGCGAAGGCGGCCTCGTCCGCGTCGCCCCCCGCCGCCGCGTCGAAGGCGCGGGCCACGCGGAAGACCGAGGCGGTCGCGCCGAGCCAGTCGAGGGCGAGGTCGGCCAGCACCCCTTCCATCAGCGGCTGATCGATCAGGCGGCGCTGAAACGCCGTGCGCTCGCGCGCCCACCAGGCGGCCTCGTCCAGCGCGCGGCGCATGAAGGCGCAGGGGGCGACGGCGGTGTCGAGGCGGGTGTGATGCACCATGTCGAGGATGGTGGGAATGCCGCGGCCGGGCTCGCCCACGGCCCAGGCGAAGGCGTCGTGATACTCGATCTCGGCGCTGGCGTTGGCATGGTTGCCCAACTTGTCCTTGAGGCGCTGCAGGTGCAGGCCGTTGCGCTCGCCCTCCGGCGTCCAGCGCGGAACGAGAAAGCAGGTCAGGCCGCCCTCGGCCTGGGCGAGGGTCAGGAAGCCGTCGCACATGGGCGCGGAGCAGAACCATTTGTGCCCGGTCAGCCGCCAATGCTCGCCGTCGCGCCGGGCGTGGGTGGCGTTGGCGCGCACGTCCGACCCGCCCTGCTTTTCGGTCATGGCCATGCCGAGGGTCAGGGCCTGCTTTTGCGGCGAGGGGCGCGAGGCGGGGTCGTAGGCGGCGCGGGTCAGTCCGGGGACCCAGGCGTCGCGCAGGTCCGGCGGCGCGTGCGCGTTCAGCGCCGGCGTCGCGGCGTAGGTCATGGTCAGGGGGCAGGTGACGCCCGGTTCGATCTGCGCCGTCAGGTAGAGCATGGCGGCATGGGCCATGTGGCCGCCGGGACGGCCGTCCCAGGCGCGGGCGGCATAGCCGGCCTCGGCCCCGCGGCGCATCATGGCGTGGTAGCCCGGGTGGAAGGCGACCTCGTCCAGGCGGCGGCCGAAGCGGTCGAAGGCGCGCAGCTCGGGCTTGCAGCGCTGGGCGGCGAGGGCGTCCTGCTGCGCCTCGGCCGAGCCCAGATCGGCGGCGAAGGCGGCGAGGGCGGGGGCGTCCTGGGGGCAGCCCCGGCGCGCGGCGGCCTGCAGGGCGGCGTCGGCGTGCCAGAGGTCGAGCGTGTCGCGGGGCTGCGGCTGGTTGGTCACCTCGTGCGTGGCGAGATGGGCGCGGGCGGGGTGGGTCATGGCAGGGCCTCCCTGGGACCGGGCGCTCTGCCGGCGCCGCCGGCGTCAGGCTGCGCGCTGCGCGCGGCGCGTGCAAGCTTGCGAGGGCGGCCCCGCGCGGTCATGGTCCGCGCGCCTGATCCCCTTCGCACGGAGCTTCGCCGATGTCCCTGGTTCTCTACGGCCGCAACATGTCGCCCTTCGCCCGCCGTCTGGCGGTGATCTGCGCCCTGCAGGGGCGCGCGGTGGAACGCAAGAAGATCCTTGTGCAGGGCGAGGATTTCGAGACGCTCAAGGGCGTGAACCCGGTGGGCCGCGTGCCGGCGCTGGTGCTGGAGGACGGCGAAACGCTGATCGAGACCTTCGCCATTTTTGACTGGCTGGAGGAGACGGCGCCGGAGGGGCTGTCGATGCTGCCCCCGTCGGGCGCGCCGCGACGGGCGATGCTGCAGGCGCTGGCCTACGCCAATGCGGTGGCCGAAAAGGGCGTGGCGCTGGTCTACGACAAGAACCGGCGGCCGGCGGAAAAGCATTGGCCCGAATGGATCGCGCGGCTGGAGGGGCAGATCGCCGGCGGTCTGCAGGCGACCGAGGCGCTGGCCCCGGCCGAGGGCTGGCTGGGCGGCGACCGGCCCATGGTCGCCGACATCGCCTTCGTCGTCGCCTGGGATTTCGTGAGCGCGACCAACCCGCACCTGCTGGCGCCCGGCTATCCCAAGCTTGAGGCGCTGGCCGGGCGGGCGGCGGCGCTGCCGGCGTTTGCGCAGAGCCTGCCCGAAACCTGAGCGGCGCGCTGGAGAGCGCCCCGAACGCCTGCCTTCGGCAGAGCGTCGGCCCGCCCTCCAGCCTGCGCCGCCGATTCGGTCGGGGCGCGCCGCGCAGGCGCAAGGCGCCCTTGGGCGGGGTTGGCGGAGCGCGGGGTCAGGCGGCGGCTTCGACCGCGGCGCAGATGTCCGCGACGACCGTCTCGACCAGGGCTTCGTCCTCGCCTTCGGCCATGACGCGGATCACCGGTTCGGTGCCGGACGGGCGGATCAGGACGCGGCCTGCGCCGTCGAGGCGGGCCTTGCCGTCCGCGATGGCCGCCTGCACCGCGGCGGCCTCCAGCGGCGTCGCCCCGCGCTCGTAGCGGACGTTGCGCAGGAGCTGGGGCAGGGGGTCGAACCGGGCGAGGACCTCGGAGGCGGGGCGGCCCTCCTCGGCGAGGGCGGCCATGACCTGCAGGCCGGCGATCAGGCCGTCGCCGGTTGTGGCGTGGTCGCTCATGACGATGTGGCCGGATTGCTCGCCGCCGAGGTTGAAGCCGCCGCGGCGCATGGCCTCCACCACGTAGCGGTCGCCGACCTTGGTGCGCATCAGGCGGATGCCGCGGGCGTCGAGATGGCGCTCCAGCCCCAGATTGCTCATCACCGTGGCCACCAGCGTGGCGCCTTCGAGGCGGCCGCGCAGGCGCCAGCGTTCGGCGATCAGGGCCATGATCTGGTCGCCGTCGACGATTTCTCCCTGCTCGTCGATCAGGATCGCGCGGTCCGCATCGCCGTCGAGGCACAGGCCGAGCTGCGCCCCTTCGGCCACCACGCGGGCGCCGCAGGCCCGGGGGGCGGTGGACCCGACGCCGGCGTTGATGTTCGTGCCGTCGGGGGCGACGCCCATGGCGACGACCTCGGCCCCCAGTTCCCAAAGGACGGCGGGGGCGGCGCGGTAGGCGGCGCCGTTGGCGCAGTCCACGACGATCTTCAGACCGTCGAGGGTCTGGGCCCGGGGGAAGGTGGATTTGGCCGCCTCCATGTAGCGGCCGAGGGCGTCGTCGATGCGCTTGGCTCGGCCGATCTCCGCCGGCTCGGCCCGCTCCGGCGTTTCCATGCGCCCCTCGATCGCCGCCTCGGCCTCGTCCGACAGCTTGTAGCCGTCGCGGCCGAACAGCTTGATGCCGTTGTCCTCGTAGGCGTTGTGGCTGGCCGAGATCATCACGCCGGCATCGGCGCGCAGGCTTTTGACCAGCATGCCCACGGCGGGCGTGGGCATGGGGCCGAGCAGGAACACGTCCATGCCGGCGGACAGGAAGCCGGCGGTTATGGCCTGTTCGATCATGTAGCTGCTGAGGCGCGTGTCCTTGCCCACGATCACCCGGTGCCGGTGCGCGCCGTTGCGGAAGTGGCGGCCGGCGGCGAGGCCGAGGGCCAGCGCGACCTCCGGCGTCATGGGGTGCTGGTTGGCGCGGCCGCGCACGCCGTCGGTGCCGAATAGAGTGCGGGTCATGGAACCTCTCGCCGAAGGGACGGGCGCAGGCCTGGCCGCGAAAGGCGGCGTCGGTAGGGCGATAGCGAAGCGTCGGCGAGCCGTCCACAGAAGGATCGATAAACTTCGTTTTCGTGTGTGAAATAATCTGTGCTGGCCGTGTCCAATGTAATTCATTGAGTTCCACATGGCGCCGCCCCATCTTCCTCGTCAACGCAGCCGGCATGAGGAACAGCGTCATGGCCAAAGCCTTTCAGCCCGTCGTGCTCACCGCCAACGCCCTCGAAGGCGGCGAAGCGGTGTGGTGGACCGGGGCCGGCTGGTCGCCCCGCTTCGACGAGGCGCGGATCGCCGCCGACGCGGCGCAATCGCGCGCGCTGGCCGCGCTGGGCGCCGCGCCGTTGTTCGAGAGCGTGGTGGTCGGGCCCTACCTTGCGCCGGTCACGGTGGAGCAGGGCGCGGCGCGTCCGGGGTCCCGCCGCGAGGCGATCCGCGCCGCGGCGCGCCCGACCTTCGACTATCTGCTCGAGGCGGCCCCCCGTCATCGCGACGAGGCCCCGGTCCCTGCGGCGATCGAGGCGGAGGCGGCCTGATGTACCGCTACGACGAATTCGACGCGGCGCTGGTGCGCGAACGCGTGCAGGAGTTCCGCGGCCAGGTCGCGCGGCGCCTCTCCGGCGCGCTGACCGAGGACGAGTTCAAGCCGCTGCGCCTGATGAACGGTCTCTATCTGCAGCTGCACGCCTACATGCTGCGCGTGGCGATCCCCTACGGCACGCTCAGCGCCCGGCAGATGCGCGCGCTGGCCGAGATCGCCGAGAAATACGATCGCGGCTACGGCCACTTCACCACGCGCCAGAACATCCAGTTCAACTGGCCCAGGCTGCGCGACGTGCCCGAGATCCTGGATCTGCTGGCCGAGGTGGAGATGCACGCCATCCAGACCTCGGGCAACTGCATTCGCAACACGACCTCGGACCCGTTCGCCGGCGTGGCGCCGGACGAGATCGAGGACCCGCGCGTCACCTGCGAGCTGATCCGGCAATGGTCCACCCTGCACCCGGAATTCACCTTCCTGGGGCGCAAGTTCAAGATCGCCGTGACCGCGGCCGAAGAGGATCGCGCCGCCATCCGCGTGCACGATATCGGCCTGCGCATCGTGAAGAACGCGGCGGGCGAGCATGGCTATGAGGTCTGGGTCGGCGGCGGCCAGGGGCGCACGCCCATGATCGCCAAGGTGCTGCGGGCGTTCCTGCCGAAGGCGGACCTGCTGCCCTATCTCGAAGCGGCGCTGCGCATCTACAACCTGCACGGCCGGCGGGACAACAAGTACAAGGCCCGCATCAAGATCCTGGTGCACGAGCTGGGCATCGACGCCTACCGCGAGGAGGTGGAGGCGGAGTTCGCCGCCATGGCCGCCTCCGGTCCCGGGGGCGCCGCGCCCGACGACGCCGAGGTCGCGCGCATCGCCGCCTATTTCGCTCCGAAGGCGTATGCGCCGAGGGCGGACGACAACGCACGCTTCGACCGGATGGCCAAGGCCAACGCGGGCTTCGCCCGCTGGGCCGCCCAGAACACGGTCGCGCATCGCGAGCCCGGCTACGTCGCCGCGGTGATCTCGCTCAAACCCGTCGGCGGCGCGCCGGGCGACGCCACGGCCGAGCAGATGCGCGCCATGGCCGAAGCGGCGGAGCGCTTCAGCCTCGACGAGCTGCGCGTCACCCATGAGCAGAACGTGGTGCTGCCGCATGTGGCTCGGGACGATCTGCCGGCGCTCTACGCGTTGCTGCGCTCCCAGGGGCTGGATGCCGCCAATCGGGGTCTGGTGACGGACATCATCGCCTGCCCGGGCCTCGATTACTGCGCGCTGGCGACGGCGCGCTCGATCCCCGTGGCGCAGGAGATCGCGGCGCGCTTCGCCGATGAGGCGCGGCAGGCGGAGATCGGGCCGCTGGCCCTCAA
>JBCBYE010000350.1:0-5165 GCA_039816075.1 Pseudomonadota bacterium
ACCGCGTCGCCCACGGCCTTCAGCGCCTCGCCCGCGCCGGCGCCGTTCGGACCGCCGGTCTGCGCCATGGTCGGCCGGCCGCCGCCGCCCTTGGCGCCCAGCGCCGGCGCCGCCGCGCGCACCAGCGTCACCGCGTCGAGACGGTGTGAAAAGCCCTCGCTGACGCCGATGACGATCGACCCCTTGTCGCCGTCGCGCGCCGCCATGGCCGCGACGCCCGGCGCCTGGGCCAGCAGCTCGTCCACGGCGGCCTTCATCTCCTTGGGGTTCAGACCCTCGACCTCGCGCAGGGTCAGCGCCACGTCGCCGACGGTCTCGACCTCCGCGCCGCCGCCGCCCGACGATCCGGCCACCGCCAGCTTCTTCTTGGCCTCCGCCAGCTCCCGCTCCAGCGCCTTGCGGTCCTCCAGCAGCTTCTTGAGCCGCTCCGTCAGCTCGGCGGGCGTCGCCTGCAGCAGCGCGCCGGCGGCGGCCAGCGTCTCGACGCTGTCGGCGGTCAGTTTCTCGGCGGCCGCATGGGCCACCGCCTCCACCCGCCGCACGCCGGCGGCGAGGCCCTCTTCGCGGACGATCTTGAAGGCGCCGATCTCGCCGGTGTTGCGCACATGGGTGCCGCCGCACAGCTCCACCGACCAGGGATGCGCCGCGCCCGCGCCCTGCCCGCCCATGGAGACCACGCGCACCTCGTCGCCGTATTTCTCGCCGAAGAGCGCCCGGGCGCCCGAGGCGCGGGCCTCGTCGATCGGCATCACCCGCGTCTCCACCGGCGAGCAGGCGCGCACGCGCACGTTCACCTCGCGCTCCACGTCCGCGATTTCCTCCGCGGTCATGGCCTGGCCGTGGGAGATGTCGAAGCGCAGGCGGCCGTCCGTCACCAGGCTGCCCTTCTGCGCCACGTGATCGCCCAGCCGCCGGCGCAGCGCCTCGTGCAGCAGGTGGGTGGCGGAATGGTGGGCGCAGATCGCGGCGCGGCGGCCGGCGTCGACGGTCAGCGTCGCGCTTTCGCCGACATTGACCACATGGGCCGCCTCGCCCTCGGCGATGCGGGCGACGTGCACGTAGACGCCTTCGGCGCGCTTGAGCACGTCGGTGATCTCGATCTCAACGCCCTGATCGGTGACGGCGCGGCCGCGATCGCCGACCTGGCCGCCCTGCTCGGCATAGAACGGCGTCTGGTTGAAGACCACCTCGAACGCCTCGCCCGAGGCGACATGCTCCACCTCGACCCCGTCGCGCACCAGCGCCGTGATGCGCGCGCCGGCGCGCACGTCGGCATAGCCCAGAAACTCCGTCGTGCCGACGCGGTCGCGCACGCCGAACCACACGGCGTCGTTGCCCGCATCGCCCGTGCCCTGCCAGGCGGCGCGCGCGGCGGCCTTCTGCGCGTCCATGGCCGCGTCGTAGCCGGCCTCGTCCACCTCGCGCCCCTGCCCGCGCAGGATGTCGGCGGTCAGATCGAAGGGAAAGCCGTAGGTGTCGTAGAGCTTGAAGGCCGTCTCGCCGGGCAGCGCCTGACCCTCGGCCAGCCCCTCCAGCTCTCCGTCCAGCAGCTTAAGGCCGCGGTCGAGCGTGGCCTTGAAGCGTTCTTCTTCGGCCCGCAGCGTCTCCTTGATCAGGGCCTCCGCCTCGCGCAGCTCTCCGTAGTGGCCGCCCATCAGGTCGATCAGCGCCGGGGCCAGCCGGTGCATCAGCGGCTCGTTCGCGCCCAGCAGATGCGCGTGGCGCATGCCCCGCCGCATGATCCGGCGCAGGACATAGCCGCGGCCCTCGTTGGACGGCAGCACGCCCTCGGCGATCAGGAAGGAGGCGCAGCGCAGATGGTCGGCGACCACGCGATGCGACGTCTGCATCTCCCCGTCCGTCGCCTGGCCCGTCAGCTCGGCCGAGGCGGCGATGATCGGCGTGAACAGGTCCGTGTCGTAGTTGTTGTGCAGGCCCTGCAGGATGGTCGTCATCCGCTCCAGCCCCATGCCGGTGTCGACCGAGGGCTTGGGCAGCGGCGTCGAGGACCCGTCGGCGTGGGTCTCGTACTGCATGAAGACGAGGTTCCAGAACTCCACGAACCGGTCGCCGTCCTCTTCGGGGGAGCCCGGCGGGCCGCCCCAGACCCCCGGCCCGTGATCGTAGAACAGCTCCGTGCACGGCCCGTTCGGGCCGGTGTCGCCCATGCGCCACCAGTTGTCGTCGTTGTCGATGCGGATGATCTTCTCGTCCGGCAGCCCGGCGATCTTGCGCCACAGCGCCGCCGCCTCCTCGTCCGAGGCGTGGACCGTCACCAGGATCTTCTCCGCCGGCAGGCCCAGCACCTGCGTGGACAGCGTCCAGGCCTGCTCGATCGCGACGTCCTTGAAGTAGTCGCCGAAGCTGAAATTCCCCAGCATCTCGAAGAACGTGTGATGCCGCGCGGTGTAGCCGACATTGTCGAGGTCGTTGTGCTTGCCGCCCGCCCGCACGCATTTCTGCGAGGTGGTCGCGCGGCGATAATCCCGCCGCTCCGCCCCGGTGAAGACGTCCTTGAACTGCACCATGCCGGAGTTGACGAACATCAGCGTCGGGTCGTTGCGCGGCACGATGGGGCTCGATTCCACCACCGCATGCTCCCGCCCCCCGAAGAAATCCAGGAACTCGGACCGGATCTGGTTGCCGGAGATCATGCGCGCGCCCTCGCCTAGGGCCGCCCCCGCGGCGGCCATGCCTTCGGCCGCCCCCGCGGCGGCCATGCCTTCGGCCGCCCCCGCGGCGGCCATGCCTTCGGCCGCCCGTGCGGCCGCCATGCCTTCGGCCGCCCGTGCGGCGGCGGTGCGAGGTGTAGGGCGAGGCGCCGAAGGCGGCAAGAGCGGCGCCCAGGGCCAGGACGGCGCCGGACCCGGTCCGGGGCCTCCCGAACGCCGTGCGGCGCCGACGACCTCAGGCGCAGCCGCGCATCTGCCGCTGGTACTGGTCGGCCTTGCCCTGCACCTCGCGCGCCACGCGGGTCAGCCAGGCCTTCGACTTGTAGGTGCCGCGCCGCCAGCCGGCGTGCCCCTCGTGATAGGCCAGATACTGATTGTAGGCGTCGGTCATGGCGATGCCGTTCTGCTTGCGGCTTTTGTCCATGTACCAGCCCACGAAATCCGCCGCGTCGCCGAAATCGTCGCGCGTGGCGCCGGGGCTGCGGGTCTCGCGCACATACCAGTCCCAGGTGCCGTCCAGCGCCTGGGGAAAGCCATAGGCGCTGCTGCGCCGGCCCCAGGGGATGAACCCCAGGAGATAGCGGCGCGACGGCGCGGCATCGGGGCGGAAGCTGCTTTCCTTCCAGATGATCGCCATGGCCACATGCACCGGCGATCCCCATTTGCGCTCCGCCCGCGACAGGTCCCGCTCCCAATGGGGGCGGCTGTCGAAGATCGCGCAGGCGTTCTCCACGTTCGGCGGCTGCGCGTCCGACGCGCAGCCCGCCACGACGAGGGCCAGGGCCCCGGCCGCGAATTGGCGACGGTTCATAGGTTTCGGTCCGCCCGTATGGGTCCCTTTTGGCGGGACGACTGCTCTTTATCGGGTCAGAATACCCCAAAACCGCGCGACGCCAAAGCCCTCAGCGCGGCGCGAACAGCGTCGCCAGCCAACCTCCGTCCTCGCCCAGCATCAGCGCCAGCACCGCCGGCAGGTAGAAGACCGACAGAACGGTGGAGACGACGACCAGCCCCGCCACCCGCTCGGCATTGCGGCCATAGCGCTCGGCCAGCAGGTAGGAGGTGACCGCCGCCGGCGTCGCCAGCTGCAGGATCAGCGCGTTGCCCAGCGCCGCCGGCAGGCCGAACGCCCAGGCCGCGCCCAGCCCCGCCCCCAGCACCGGAACCATGCGCAGGACCGAGGCGACGAAGGACGCGCCCAGATCCGCCACGTTCATGCGCGCCACGCTGACGCCCAGCGCCATCAGCATCAGCGGGATCGCCATCTGCCCCGCCAGATCGACCGACCGCATGATCGCCAGCGGCGCCTCGATGCCCGAGAACTTGACCGCCAGCCCCGCCGCCATGCCGTAAAGGACGGGCTGGCGCAGGATGTCGCGGGCCGACGCTTCGCCCGACAGCAGCCACAGGCCGCCGGTGAAGGTCAGCACCATCTGCACGCAGAAGATGACCACCGCCGCCGCCAGCCCCTCCTCGCCGAAGGCGAACAGCGCCAGGGGCAGGCCCAGATTGCCGGTGTTGCCGTTGACCAGCGCCAGCAGCCAGGCCCGCGTGCCCAGCCCCAGCGCCCTCAGCGCCGCATAGGTGACCGCGGTCGCCGCCACGAAGGCGGCCAGCGTCGCGCCGCTGAGCGCCAGGAACTCCTCCATCGTGAACTCCGACCGCGCCAGCGCCGCGAACAGCAGCGCCGGCATCGAGGCGTTCAGCGCCAGCCGCGTGGTGAAATCCGTGGGAAACGGCTGGCCGGCGCGCATCCACACCCAGCCCAGCGCCCCCACCAGAAAGATCGGCGCCGTCGCCTCGAGGATCAGGAGCGCGAGCGCCATGGCGATGTTTCCCTTCCGTTGACGCGTCCGCCGATACCCTCCGGCGCGCGCCGCGTCGAGCGGGGCGCTCGGCGGCGCATGGTCGCGAAGCCGTGGGGCCGTCTGGACACGCCCGCGCCGCCAACCTACCTGTGGGCGCGATGCAGGAGGGAATGATGTTGGAGTTCGGCGAACGTCAGGCGCGCTATCGGATCGGTCAGGTGGTGCGGCACCGCATTCACCCGTTCCGGGGCGTGATCTTCGACGTGGACCCCGAATTCTCCAACACCGACGAGTGGTGGGAGGCGATCCCCGAGGATCATCGCCCCAGCAAGGATCAGCCCTTCTACCACCTTCTGGCCGAGAACGAGACCAGCTACTACCACGCCTACGTGTCCGAGCAGAATCTGCTGCCCGACGACACGGGCGAGCCGGTGGATCACCCGCAGGTGCACGAGCTGTTCGGCGATCTCGACGGCGGCCAGTACGAGGTGGACGCGCTGGCCCGCCACTGAGGCGGCCTGGGGTCGAGGCTCGCCGGCGCCAGGCGGCGAACGCGGCGCGGCAGTCGGCGGAAAAGTCTTCGGTTCGGACGACGACCCGGCGGTTGTCGTAGAGGCGCCGTGCAGCGCTTTCGGTCAGGTTCGGGCTTGCGGATGCGCGTCCGACGCGTGGATGCAGGCGCGGG